>NZ_JARZHI010000183.1:0-505 GCF_029946465.1 Polyangium sorediatum | reverse complement strand
TCACGGCGGCCGCGGATGGGCTGGGCAGCGCTGTCGTGATGGAGCGAGCCGCGCGCAGGGCCGCGACGAAGCTCCGCGCGCAGTTCGGCATTCGGGACGTCATCCTCGACCTGCGCATCATGGGCGTGAGTGATGCCCTCTTGAATGGCCCCGCCATGCGCAGCCGCGACAATCCCGTGTACAAGAACGTCTTCCAGGAGGGCACCGCCGGGGAGATCACCGAGGCGAAGCTCCGCGAGGAGCCCGAGCTCGCCGAGCGGATCCTGGAGCGGCTCGCGAACGTCGAGGATTTCCCGGGCAAGGCCGCCGCGCAGGCCGGCCTCAAGGAAGCGCTCGAGAAGAGCTTCGTGATCCGCGACGCGCTCGACGCCGCCGAAATGGCGCAAAACAAAGCCGGCGACGCCGAGATCCAGGCACGGCTCGCCGTCCGCGTGGCGCTCGAAAAGGCATACGGGATGCTCCGCGCCGCATTCCCGGGGCAACGCAAGCTCGTCGAGTCGTTCTT
>NZ_JARZHI010000182.1:0-519 GCF_029946465.1 Polyangium sorediatum | reverse complement strand
GCAGGCGTCTGCGCGGTGCTTGCTGTCGAAGCCCGTTGGCGCGCGGTGGCAGGCCCGGATGCGCGTGCTCGCGGCGCCTGCCACGGGGGCGGGGCGGCGTCCAGACGGGGGTGGGCGAGGTGTTACGCTCAATCTTTCGGCGCCGGGGGCTGTCGGGTCATCGAAGAGCGTTCCTGCGACACGGTCGCCGTAGAGCCAGAAGCCGACACCCGCCAGCTTCTCCCGATACTGCACAATCACGTCCCCCGTTCGATGCCCCGATCCACCTGGGAGCATGCCGACGGCCATCACGAAAGCCGGTTCCAGCTCGAGAGGAAGCCCTGGCACGGCCCCGCGCACGTCGTCTGGGCCGCTGGTTATCGCGTCGAGGGGTTGCGCGCGATGCCAGAGGACGCTGGCCGCGCTGGAGGCGCTCACGCGCGCGCTCGCGGCCCCCGTACACGGCGCGCCGTCGCCGGACGCCGTGGCGAAGATCATGCGCCGGATCGAGGTCGAGCCGCCCGCGCACGCTCCGGCAAA
>NZ_JARZHI010000181.1:0-532 GCF_029946465.1 Polyangium sorediatum | reverse complement strand
CCTGAGCATTGGTCCCATCTCCCATCGGTACATTCGCCCCCTCTGACGACATTTAGAGGGGGAGATGTTGGATGCAAAGACGGCCTCGTCGGCGGAAGCGTGGGCGGAGGAGGAGTTTGGGCATGCGGACCTTGGAGACCCGCGCCGGACCCGGCGGCTGACGTGCATGGCCGCGCAGGCGGTGCTGTGTCCGTCGGGAAAGGTGAGTGAGGTCTTCCAGGTCGATGCCCACAGGCAGGGAGCGTACGACTTCCTGGAGAGCCGACACATCGACGCAGGGGCCATCCTCGAGGCCATCGGCCTTGCCAGCGCGCGCCGTTGCGCCAAGGAGATGTTCGTCTTCGTCGCCATCGATGGCACAAGCCTCACGCTCACGGATCACAACCGAAACAAGGACTTCGGCGCGGTCGGCACGCACGGTCGAGGCACTCGGGGGCTCAAAGTCGTCTGCGGTCTCGCCGTCGACGCGCAGGGGGTGCCCTGCGGCTTGACGTCGATGCAGTGGTGGGCGCGAGAGCAGAAGCAGAAAGAA
>NZ_JARZHI010000180.1:0-545 GCF_029946465.1 Polyangium sorediatum | reverse complement strand
CGATGCGCGAGACCTCCGCACGAATGGCCGCCGCTTGTTGTTCCGTATGCATGTTGAGGCTCCTTCCGGTTGGGAGCCTGGGCACGGGGGCCACGGGACGTCAGGACGGGGGGCGGCGAGGACTTACTCTCCCTCCCACCGGAGCCGCACATCCCGCCGCCGTAGCCCCCGCACCTCATTCGGCCGCAGCCCGGCATACGCCATCAACCCGAACGCCAAACGCTGCGACCCGCTCGCCGCCGCGAGAATCCGCTCGACCTCCTCGTCGGTCGGAATCTCCAGAATGCACTGCCCGATCGGCTTGAGCCTGGGCAACCCCTCCGGCACCCGCGCGATGTACCCGCGCGCCTTCGCGAATCGCAGCACCGACCGGAGCACGATCTGCGTATTGTTCCGCGTCGACTGCGACAGCTCGCGCTTCGTAAGCGCCCGGCCAACTACATCTTGGAGCCCCCGCGCCAGCCGTTCACCCTGCCCTCAACGCGTCTGGAGGACGGATGGCACGGAGGACGGCGAAGCAGTGGGCTCGGCTGGTCGCGCGCTGG
>NZ_JARZHI010000017.1:0-194368 GCF_029946465.1 Polyangium sorediatum | reverse complement strand
GACTTCAGCGGCGGCGGTGGTGGCGGCGGCGGCGGCAGCCGCGGCGGTGGCGGTGGTGGTTACGGCGGCCCGCGCGGCGGTGGTGGGGGTGGTGGCGGCGGCACCAACCGCGGCGGCGGTGGCGGCGGCGGCGGCGGTCGTCCCGCGCCGGATCCCGGGCCTCCGCCGGATGATTTCGGCGGCTACGACGGCGGCGACGACATCCCGTTCTGAGTCTCAGGGCGAAGGTCGCGGTCGCCGCGCGAGCAGCACCGCGACCAAGAGCACGCCGATCCCCAGGCCGAGCAAGGCCGCCTCCCGCGGCTGCTCGGCTGCCATCAAGATCGTACGCACCAACCAACTCGGCGGCGGCGGCGGCACGAGCGACGCGAGTTCGGCGTTCGCAACGAGCGCGGCGCAACGCTCGCCCGCGCGTGGCTCCTCGCAGACGAACGTGCACAACACCGCTTCGCTCGCGGCGCCCTCGAAGCCGAGGACGTGCCGACCTCGAAGCATGACGGGCCTGTCGCCGCGCGTCCCCTGCCCCGTGAGCGCTTGCTCGAAGCGGCCCTCGTGCCGCGTGATGCCCTCGGCATCCCAGCGGTCGAGCGTGATCCCGTCCGACGCCGCGCCCCGCGCGATCGACGTCGCCATGCCGAGCACGATCTCCTCCACGCCCGGCGCGAACCGGTCCGACGGCGCTTCCACGCACGCGACGCGCAGCCGCAAACCCGCCTCGTCCACGAAGCCAGCCCGCAGCCCCACGCGCGCGCCTTTCAGGCTCGACACCTCGATCCGCGGCAGCGCATCGGCGCTCTCTTCCACTGCGCCTCTGGGCACGCCGAAGCGCACGATGGCCCCGCCGGAGAGCGCCTCCTCGCGCCGCTCGGTCATCGCGCGCCGCTCTAGCTCTTCTTGCCCGTGGCCTTGGGCTCGTCGAGCTCACGCATCATCGCGACGAGCTCGCTCCGGATGTCGAGCAGCGCCTCGCGCATCCTTCGCGCTTGCTCCACGCTCGGATCGTCCTCGCCGGGTGGCTCGATGCCGCCCTCGCGCAGCTTACGACGCGCGCCCGCGATCGTGAAGCGGTGCGCGTAGAGCAGGTCCTTCACCTTGAGCAGCGTCTCCACGTCGCGGCGCGAGTAGACACGTTGCCCTTTGGCGGACTTCTGCGGCCGGATGGAGCGGAACTCGCTCTCCCAGTAACGCAGCACGTGCGTCTCGACGCCGACGATCCCGGCGACCTCTCCGATGCGGTAGTAGAGCTTCGCAGGAAGCTCTCGGCGCCCGGACAAGCCGCTCACTCCTCCGCGACGGCGGAAGCCGTGGCGCCGCTCGCCCCGGAGACACGCGGGTTCAGCGCGTGCTTCAGGATCTGGCTCGCCTTGAAGGAGAGGACACGGCGCTCGGTGATCACGATCGGATCGCCCGTCTGCGGGTTCCGGCCCTGGCGCTGGCGTTTGTCGCGCAGAACGAAGTTGCCGAAGCCCGAGATCTTGATCTTCTCACCGCGGCCGAGGGTCTCCTTCATCGTCTCGAACACGAGGTCGACGAGGTCTGCCGACTCCTTCTTCGAGAACCCCCCGAGCCGACCGTAGACGGCTTGTACGATTTCGGCCTTGGTCATAGACGAAAGTCCCGCCCTTGCGACGCCGAGAATAAGAGCCCGGGCCCGGAATTTCCAGGGGGGAGTGATGTGGAGAAGCGTGGAGGGGCGAGGAGGGGCGCCGCGGCGGCGCATGACGGGAGGGAGAGGCGATCAGGCAGCGAGCTTGCCGACGGGCTGCTCGGCAGCCGTGGGCTCGCTCGGGCGCTCGCTCGACGCGGCGAGGAGCATGGGCGCGGCCTCGCGGCGGCGCGTCGACTGCTCGTGCGCCACGAGCATCGCCACGTAGCCGTAGCCGATCGTGAAGAGCGCCGCGAACGGCGTGGCGAAGTAGTGGCCCGTCTGGATCGAGGCGACCGTCGAGCCGAAGGAGAGCAGGCACAGGCCCGTCTCGAGGAGCGGCAGGTCGGCGCGGGCGCGGTAGCGGCCCTTGTTGACGCCGTGCTTCGGGGTCCGGACGAACTCACCGGCCATGTGGCGCAGGCCCTCGAAGACCGCCTTCGAGAGGTGCGGCGCGAGGCCCGTGCCGAGAGCGATGAGCATCGGCAGCCGCGTGAGCACGTTCGCGCGGCTCCGGCCCTGGGCCGCCTCGGCGAACATGTAGAACGCCGCGAGCGAGCCCGTCGTCGCCACGCAGAGCGGCAGGTCGACGATGAGCATCGTGAGCGTGTCCGTGGCCGGCAGGAGCACGAGCGCGGGCAGGAGCAGCACGCTCAGGGTCACCATGAGCGGGTAGGCGAAGTGCGGCGTGAGGTGGAAAAGAGCCTCGATGCGCTGCGCCAGGCTGATGTTCGAGGAGAGCACGCGCTTGAGGAGCTTGCGGGCCGTCTGCACGGTGCCCTTCGCCCAACGGTACTGCTGCGCGCGGAGCGCCGAGACGTCCTCGGGCAGCTCCGACGGCGAGACCACGTCCTCGCGGTAGACGAACTTCCAGCCCGCGAGCTGCGCGCGGTACGAGAGGTCGAGGTCCTCGGTGAGCGTGTCGTGCTGCCAGCCGCCGGCCTCGTGGATCGCGTTCTTGCGCCACATGCCGCCGGTGCCGGAGAAGTTGAAGAGCAGGCCGGCGCCGTAACGCGCGCGGTTCTCGACGAGGTGGTGGCCGTCGAGCATGAGCGCCTGGACCTTCGTGAGCACCGAGTGCTCGCGGTTCAGGTGGCCCCAGCGCGTCTGGACCATGCCGATCTTCGGGTCCGCGAAGTGACCCACGATGCTGCGCACGAACGAGGGCTGCGGGATGAAGTCCGCGTCGAAGATGGCGACGAGATCGCCCTTCGCGACCTTGAGCCCCTCGTCGAGCGCGCCCGCCTTGTAGCCGACGCGGTTCGTCCGGTGCAGGTAGACGGCGTCGACGCCGCGCTCGCGCAGGCGGTCGACGTGCGCACGGACGAGCGCTTGCGTCTCGTCGGTCGAGTCGTCGAGGACCTGGATTTCCAGCTTGTCCGCCGGGTAGTCCATGCGCGCGGTCGCCTCGAGTAGGCGCGCGGCCACAGTGGACTCGTTGAACAGCGGGAGCTGGATCGTCACGCGAGGCAGGTCTTCTTCGGCCACGTGAGGCATTTGCTTCGCGCGCTCGATCGCGCGGCGATGCCGAAGGCACAGGACCACGAGGTGCAGCCGGTGCAGACCGTACGCGCTGAGAGCGAGGAGGACGGCGAAGTACAGGACGACGAGCATCGTGTGGAGCATCGGACGCGCCTCCCTCGGGCGCAAAAACAGCAGACAACGAGGGAGTACCAGAGCCCGGCCGTCATAGTTGTCATGGACTTGTAAAACGTTGTCTCGGTTTGTCTCTGCTCGTCACATCCTGCCGCGCCTCCCCCGCCCCCCGTGACAAGTCCTGACGAACCTCGACACTTCCAAGCCGCGCCGGAGGACCCGCGCGCCCTCGGCGCCTCGCGCTGCAAAGGCACGCGGGTTACCTTCGGCAGGTGAACGATCGATCCGTGCAGACGACCCGCGCCGCGCTCGAAGACCTCAAGACGCGGCACATCGCCTTCCTGAAAGCGCGGCTCACCTCGCCCGCCGCGCGCGCCGAGTGGCAAAAGACCGTGGCCGACGTGCTCGACGAGCTTCGCTTCGCGCCGCTCGGTCAGCTCGTCGAGCCGGGCTCGCTCGCTTCGGCGCTCGATGCGGCGATCACGAAGCAGACCGTGGACGGCGCGCTGCGCCCCGCGATCGAGCGGCTCGCGCGCGAGGTGCACGCGCAGCTCGTGAAGGAGCGCGCGACAATCGGGTCGTTCGTGCCGGAGCACGCGCAAAAAGGCCTCGCCGAGCTCGTCGCGCGGCCCGACGTGCTCCCGCCGAAGCTCGTGCGCGAGATCGCCGAGAGCGAGGCCGCGCGCGAGGTCATGCGCGAGGTCATGCACGACGGGCTGAAGCAGTTCTCGGAGCGCGTGAACCCGTTCGTCGCGGAGTGGGGGTTGCCCTCGCTGATGAAAAAGCTCGGGCCCTTCGGCCTCGGCGGCGTGGGCAAGTCGATCGACGGGCTGCGCGTGGACTTCGAGAAGCGGCTCGATCCGGAGATCCGGAAATTCTTGCTCGGCTTCTCGCAGAAGGCCGTGAAGAACGCCGCGGAGTCGATCCTCGCGCGCGGCAACGAGCCGCCGTTCGTGGCGCTGCGGCAGAGGCTCGCGAGGTTCCTCCTGGAGCAACGCTTCGCCGAGGTGCTGCTCGATGTCGACGCGACGAAACAAGGCGCGCGCATCGGCGTCGACGTGGCGGCGCACCTCGCGGCGAACGAGGAGCTCGCGGCGCGGCGGCGCGCGTTCGTGACGGCGTGGGTGAAGGAGAACGAGGCGAAGCCCGTGTCCGAGGTGTTCGCGTCGCTCGGGCTGCCGGACAAACCGCCGCGCGAGATCGTCCGCGCCCTCGCGGACGCGACATTCCCCGCGCTCACGGCGACGATCACGACGCCGGCCGCGCAAGCGTGGCTCGCGTCGATCGTGACCGAGTTCTACGACGGGCTCGTGGCTTCGGATGAGGTGGGATGAACCCCTCTCCCGCAGCGGCGGGAGAGGGGTGACAGGGCGGGCGCTCAGGCCGCGCGGCGGCGGCGCGTCGCGAAGAGGAGACCCGCGACGAGCGTGAGCGTGATGGGCAACGCGCCGCCTTGCGCAGGCGCGGTGCGGCAGCCGCAACCCTCGGTGGGCTCCGGCGTCTCCGGGGTGGTGTCCGGCGGCGGCTCGGCCTTGCACAGGCCGGGCGCGTTCGACGTCGACGAGCACACCTGACCTTCGGGGCAGCCGTTGCCGCCGGCGCCGCGGCAGCCGGGGACGCAGCGCTGCTCCTCGCAGATCGTGCCGCTCGACGCACCGCCGCAGTCCGCGTCCGCCGTGCACTCGGGCTGCGTGATGTCGTCGCCGGCGAAGAGCGGGTTCGTCTCACCCGCGTCGAGCTTGCCGTTCAGGTTCGTGTCCTCGGCGCCGTCGCTCTTCGAGCCGCCGTCCGTATCCGCGACGAGCACGAGCGTCTTCGTCGCGCCGTTATCCGCGTCCGCTGTGCACTTCTGCGCGGCCGGGTCCGTCCCCTCGCCGTCGCACGGGCGGCCCGCCTCCGTGCCGTCGGCGAGACCGTCGTTGTCCGAATCCGCGTCCTTCACGTTGCGCCCGCCGTCGCCGTCGGTGTCGTCGCTCGGGTTCGGCTCGTCGCCGTCGGCGAGGCCGTCGTCGTCCGTGTCCGCGTCGTTCGCGCCCGTGCCGAGCGCCTTCTCCAGCGCGTCGCTCAGGCCGTCGCCGTCGGTGTCGACGACATTCGCGTCGTCGGACTCGTTGTTCGGGTTGCCCTCGCCCGCGTCGATCACGCCGTTGAGGTTGCCGTCCTCGGAGCCGTCGCTCTTCGAGCCGCCGTCGGTGTCGCGCGCGACGGGCGAGGTCTTCGTGCCGCCGAGATCGCCGTCGGCGCGGCAATGACCGGCCGTGGCGTTCGTCGCCGGGTGCTGGCAGCCCTTGCCCGCCTCGGTGCCGTCGAAGAGCGCGTCGTTGTCGCTGTCGACGTCACGCACGTTGATGAGCCCGTCGCCGTCCGTGTCGTCGCTCGGGTTCCGCTCGTCGCCGTCGAGCAGGCCGTCGTCGTCCGAGTCCGCGTCCTTCTCGTCCGTGCCGAGCGTCTTCTCCAGCGCGTCGCCGAGGCCGTCGCCGTCGAAGTCCTTCGTCGTGTTCGCGTCGCCGGGGTTCTCGGGGTTGCCCTCGCCCGGGTCGACGGCGCCGTTCAGGTTCGGGTCCTCCGAGCCGTCGCTCTTGCCGTCGTCGTCGCTGTCGGGGTTCAGCGGATCGGTCCCCGTCTGGCCGGCGTCGGCGTCGGGCCGGCAGTGGCCGAGATGCGCGGCCGTGTCGGGATCGTTGCAGGACTTGCCGAGCTCGGTGCCGTCGAACAGGCCGTCGTCATCGCTGTCGGGGTCGAGCGCGTTGATGAGCCCGTCGCCGTCGGAGTCCACGTCCCATTGGGGCTCCTCGCCGTCGAGCACGCCGTCGTCGTCGCTGTCGGCGTCGTCCGGCTTCGTGCCGGTTTGCTCTTCGAGGGCGTCGTACAGGCCGTCGCCGTCCATGTCGCCGCAGCCGTTTTCGTTGTTGCCGTCGCAGTCGGTGTCCTTGTCGTCGCCGCAGATCTCGAGGGTCGGCGTGCCGAGCACCGCGTTGCAGACCACGCCGGTGCCATCGGGTTTGCAGACGTTCACGCCGCTCGCCACGCACTCGCCGAGGCCCTCTGTGCAGGCCGTGCCGACGTCGAAGCCGTCGTCAGGCACGCCGTCGCAGTCGTTGTCCGCGCCGTCGCACATCTCCTGCGTGGGAACGCCGGGGACGGCGTTGCAGGTCGTGGCGTCCGGCCCGTCGCAGACGATCTTGCCGACCGCCTCGCACACGCCGTCGCCCACGATGCATGCGACGTCGAGGCCGTAGCCCTCGTCGGTCGTGCCGTCGCAATCGTCGTCGACCCCATTGCAGGTCTCGGTGATGGTGCCGGGCGCGACGTCGGGCACGCACTCGAGCACGCCTGCGTTGCAGTTCCGGAGGCCCGCGCTGCAGACGTCGGGCAGGCCCGTCGTGCAGGGCGTGCCGGACTCGGGGTTGTTGTCGTCGATCGTGTCGTTGCAGTCGTCATCGATGCCGTTGCAGACCTCGGGCATCGGAGCCTTCGCCACGGCGGTGCAAATCACATCGGGCCCGAGGCACTGCTCGATGCCCGTACCCAAGCAGGCGCCAATGCCGGTCGAGCAGGGCGTGCCGTACACGGCGCACTCCGGCACCGTCACCGTGAGCGTGCAGTAGCCGCTGACGTTGAGCTGGTTCGTGTAAACGATCGCGAGGACGTGTGTCCCCTCCTCGCCGGGACCGGGCGTCCAGGTGAGGTTCGTCGTGAAGGGGCTCGGCTTGGTCGTGCCGGGGATGGGGTTCAGGACGCCGACCGAGCCGATCGACGTCATCTTGAGGAACGAGTTCGACGTCCCCGTGAAGTTCGTGTTCAGCGTCTGGCCCATGTCGACGACGAAGCTGTCGCTGCCCGTGCACGTGGGCACGGGCGACTGGACCATCTCGATCATGAAGTCGACCACGGCGCTGCTCTTGAGCGTCGGGTCGTTCTCGTTCGGCGACTCGAGCACCACCTGAACCGCATACGATTGGCCCGCGACGGCGCCGTTCGTGTCCCACGTGAGCGTGCAACCCGGCGGGTTCGTGCTCGGGGTGAGCGTCGGGGCGTTGTTGTTGGCCGGGATCTTCGGGGGATTGATCGTGGCCGCGGAGCCGATCTCCGCAGCGTTGGAGAAGCGGCAGGTGACCGGCGTCCCATCGGGGTCGGTCGCGGGGATCTGGATCGTGCGGACCCCGTTGATCTGCATCTGGATGAGCGCGGGCACCACCGAGACGGCGTTGCCCGTGTTGCCCGCCGTCAAGTCGACCTTGGCCTCGACGCGGAAGTCGTCGTCGGCGCCGTTGACGAGCTCCGAGATGCGGCAGCACGAGCCGAAATACGCGGTGTACTGGCCGGCCGCGGCGTAGGTGTGTGTCGCGGCGTATCGGGTGACCTTGTACTCGAGGCCCGCGGCATCGACCCCGCTCCCGATGACCGCGCCTGTCGTCGTGGCGTGGTAGGTCCCGTCGCCGAAGAAGAGCGTGGTGGAATCGACGAACGTGGCGCGCCAAGCGGTCGTGACCTCGAAGCGCACGGTGCGTGGAGCCGAGACCGGATCGGGGATGCTCCAGGTGATGTTGCCGTAACGAAAATGCGTCGCCTCGGCGCGCCCTGCGAACACGAAGACGCAAAGCGCCGCAAGGACGGCGAAGAAGCCCTTGAATTTCGACATCGGTCCTCCGGGAAGGGCGCGAACGAGGCGGGAGCCTCGGCGAGGGCGCGCCGGGGAACGTGGGCGCGCCTCAGTCCTTGGTCGATCCTTCGACCAGGGGGGCGAATGGTCGCCTTTCCTGCTGCGCCGCGCAAGCGTGGTGCAGGGACACGCACATGTGTCCATCGAGCCACGACGAACGCGGCGCCCTCCGGGGAGGATCGGCTTGCAGGACGTCAGGAAAAGTGCGCTGCAGCTTCGACGGCCGACTCGATGTGGCCAAAGCCGCGCGAAGGGGACGCGGGAACCGCGGGGGCGAACGCCTCGACGTCGAGCAGGAGCTCCTGCCCCGCCTCCGCCGTCAGCAGCACGAGCGGCAGCCGAGGATACACCTTCCGCACCTCCTCGACCTCGGCGTGCGGATGGTCCTTCGTCGCGAGCACGAGCACGTGCGGCCTGCGCGACGAGACCACATCCCGGGCCCCGTCCAAGGCAGAGCAGGTCGCCACATCGTAATGATGCGCGGAAAGGAACGTCGCGAGGTTACCGGCGCTCGTGGGGTTCTCGTCGATGACCAGGACGCGTATCGCAGCAGCAGATTCCATGATGGTTCGCCCTTAGCAAAAGACGCGCCCGTGGGCCCAGGAACCGGCGAACGCGCGGAGAGCGGGTTCGGCGCGGCGACGCAGGCTGCGCAGCGCGATCCGTGCGTCCGCGTTTGCACACCACGTGCCGCGTCATTTCGCAGCACGAGCGAGGTCAGGGAGCGCTAGCCGCCGAGGTACGCCGCGCGGACCTCTTCATTCGCCGCGAGCGCCTTCGAATCGTCGGTCATCGCGATCTCGCCGGTACGGAGCACATACGCCCGCATGCTGTATTTCAGCGCCAGGCGCGTGTTCTGCTCGACGAGCAGGATGGTCGTCCCGGCCTGCGCGACCCGAGCGATCGCCTCGAAGATGTCCGCGACGAGACGCGGCGCGATGCCGAGCGAGGGCTCGTCGAGCAGGAGCATGGAAGGCCGGGCCATCAGCGCGCGGCCAATCGCGAGCATCTGCTGCTCACCGCCCGAGAGCGTGCCGCCCTCCTGCTTCATCCGCTCGCCGAGCCTCGGGAAGAGGCGCACCACGTCCTCGAGCGTCTCGTCCATCGTCGCCCGGTTCTTGTGGTTCCAGGCGCCGATCTCCAGGTTCTCGCGCACCGTCAGGTTCGGGAAGATCGCGCGGCCCTCGGGCACGAGGGAGATGCCGAGGCTCACCATCTCCTCGGCCGGGACCCCGGCGAGATCCTTGCCGTCGTAGACGACCTTGCCCGTGGTGATCGGCAAGAGCCGCACGATCGTCTTCAACGTCGTCGTCTTGCCTGCGCCGTTCGCGCCGATCATCGCGACGATCTCGCCGCGGCGCACCTCCAGGCTCACGCCCTTCAGCGCCTTGATGCCGCCGTACGAGACGGCGAGCTTCTCCACGACGAGCAGCGGCTTGCCCACCTCGGCCGTGGGGGCCTTTCGCGTCGGGTGCGCGGTCTTCACGTCGCGGCCTCCTCCTCGGCCGCTGCGGCGGCCGCGGCCTCGTCCGGCGTCTCTTCGCCGAGGTACGCGGCGAGCACCTTGGGATCCTTGCGGACCTCCTCGGGCGTGCCGTGGGCGATGGTCTCGCCGTGGTCGAGCACGTGGATCTCCTCGCACACGCCCATGACCACCTGCATGTTGTGCTCGACGAGGATGACCGTCAGATCGAAGCGGTCGCGCAGCCAGCGGATCTGCTTCTTCAGGCCCTCGGCCTCGCCGTAGTTCATGCCCGCGGCCGGCTCGTCGAGCAGCAGGATCTTCGGCTCGAGCATCATCGCGCGCGCGATCTCCAGCCGGCGCTGGTTGCCGTAGGAGAGCGAGGTCGAGGTCTCGTCCGCGAGTCCATCGAGGTCGAAGATCGCGAGCAGCTCGATCGCGCGACGCTGCATCTCGGCCTCGTCGCGGAAAAACGAGGGCGAGCGGAGCAGGGCCGCGAGCAGGCCCGAGCGCCTGCGGTTCTCGCAGGCGACGAGCACGTTCTCCAGCACGGTGAGCTGGCCGAAGAGGCGGATGTTCTGGAACGTGCGCGCGACGCCGCGGCGCGCGATCTGCGCGGGCTTGAGCTGCGAGAGCTCCTCGCCGGCGAAGCGGATCGAGCCCGTATCCGGCTTGTAAACGCCGGTCACGAGGTTGAAGACCGTCGTCTTGCCCGCGCCGTTCGGACCGATGAGGCCGAAGATGGAGCGCTCGGGCACTTTGAAGGTCACACCCCCGACGGCGCGCAGGCCGCCGAAGGTCTTCGTCACGCCCTGGAGGTCGAGCGCGCTCACTTCTCCCCCTTCCCCGTGAGGGGCCCGGTCTCGCTCTTCGGATCCGCCTCCGCCTCGGTGCGCGCAGGCAAGGGCTCGGGCGGAGCGTGGCTGACGCGCTGGCGGGGCTTGCGCCGGAAGAGCTCGCGCTCGCCGAAGATGCCCTCGGGGCGCAGGATCATGAGGCCGATCAGCACGGACGCGTAGACGACCATGCGCAGCGCGTTGAGGTCGAGCGCGGGGTAGGCCGCCTGGAGCGCCTGCACCGACTCGAAGCGCTGGAGCTGCTCGATCATCTTCACGGTGAACGTGACGAACACGCCGCCCACGATCGCGCCGGACACGCTGCCCGAGCCGCCGAGGATCACCATGGTGATCGCGTCGAACGAGTAGGCGAACGTGAACTGATCGGGCTGGACGGTGGGGTTGCCGTTGCGCATCGACGCGAGCATCGCGCCCGCGACGCCGGCCCCGGTCGCCGCGATGACGAACGAGGTCACCTTGTACCGCGTCGGATCGACGCCCACGCTGGCCGTCGCGATCTCGTCCTCGCGCAGCGCCCGGAGCGCGCGCCCCCAGCCCGAGAACTTGAGCCGCCACGCGATGATCACCGCGACCACGGCCGCGCCGAAGATCCAGAACGGGCCGGCGTACTGAGGCACGCCGTTGCGATCGGGCCCCGCATATCCGTTTTGCCCGCCGAGGTACGCGAGGAACTGCGCGATCGGCCCCTCGACGTCGCCGCCCGTCTGCGCGGTCGCGATGACCAACCGGAAGATCTCGGCGAAGCCGAGCGTGACGATCGCGAGGTAATCGCCGCGGAGCCTCAGGCTCGGCAGGCCCACGACGAAGCCGAAGAGCGCGGCCACCGCGCCCGAAGCGAGGATCGCCGCGGGCATGACGAGGAACGAGTTCGAGAAGAGGATGTCGTCGACGCCGAGCGCCTTGTGGATGTGCCCCGCGACGATCGCGGCCGTGTACGCGCCGATCCCGACGAAGCCCGCGTGGCCGATCGAGAACTGCCCCGCCATCCCGTTGATGACGTTCAGCGAGAGGGCGACGACGACGTTGACCATGGCGAACAGCACGAGCTGTTGCAGGGCCGCGTCGGGCACGAGCGTGTCGAACGCGAATTCGAGCCCCACGACGGCGCCGATGAGGGCCAACGTGACCAGGATGCGGCGCAGGAGGGGGTTGGTCGACGTGGCTCGGCTCGTCCGAGCGCCGTCTCCCAGCGTCGAGGGGGACATGGGCGGTGGAAAACTCGCGCGGTCAGCTCCTACGGTCAAGCAGGAGCGACGCGGGTTCTTACTTCACCACCCGCAGGTAGGGCGGCAGCTCGCGGCGCGGCTTGCGCCCCGGGAGCTGCGCGGGCGCCGCCTGCGGGCGCGGAGACTCCGTCGCTTCCACGGTCTTCGGCTCTTCGGCGCTGCTCTCCGCGGCCGCGGCCGCTTCGCCCGAGGCATCTTCCTTCGCGGCGGCCTCCTCGGAAGGCGGGGCCGACGCCGGGGCCGAATCCTCGGCGAGCGCCTTCTCCTCGGGCTCCGGCGGCGCGTCGCCGACGGCGGCGAGCCTGGGGCGCGGCCTCTTCGGCACGGGCTTTTGCGCGTCCTTCGCCTGCTGCGGCGGGGCCTGCATCTGCGCCACCACCTCGGGCGGGATGTCGGTCGGCCACATCATCCCCCGGCCGTCTTCGCCGACCAGCGCGTAGATCGCGTTCCAGGGCATGAGGCACCAGAAGGGGGCCCGATCGAACGAGAGCGTGCAGGAGATGCCCTCGTCGTCGACCTTGAGGTCGGGGATCGGGATGAACATGTTGAGCCCGATTTGCAGGACGAGCTGCGGCTTGTCGAGGAAGCGCTTCGGCACCAGCACGCCCGAACGTCGCGGGTCGAGGTGCACGTACATGCTGGGCCCCTCGAGCAGGGCGAGCGCGACCTCCTTTTTGGGCGGGAGCTTCTGGTGACCGTCGGACATCCTCTCTCCGATACCCTGTAAGCGCGCATCTCGCCAAGCCCGGAATGCGCGAGCCGAGCGCCGCGCGCGCCCGCTCGGAGGCCGGCGCGGGCGCCTCGAGACCAAGCAGCCTCAGGCGAGGCGCAAGACCTCGGCGTACAGGGTCTCGTAGGCGGAGAGCATCTTTTTCATCCCGTAACGTTCCTCCACGAGCGCGCGGCCGGCGGCGCCCATGCGCGCGCGATCGGGGCGCGCCCAGACGCTCCCGATCGCGTCGGCGAACGCGGCGGGCTGTCCGGCCGGGACGAGGAGGCCGGTCTCGCCGTCGGTCACGACCTCGGGGTTGCCGCCGACCCGCGTGGCCACGATCGGCAGGCCCGCGGCCGCGGCTTCGAGGAGCGTGAGGCTCGTGCCCTCCGTGCGCGAGGCGAGCGCGAAGAGGTCGAAGCCGGGCAGGAGCGCGGCCACGTCATCGCGGTGGCCGAGGAAGCTCACCGCGCCGTGCAGGCCGAACGTCTTGACCAGCGCTTCGAGCGAAGCGCGCTCGGCGCCCTCGCCGACGAGCGTCAGCCGCGCGCCGGGGTGGCTCGTGCGCACGCGCGCGAAGGCCGTGATCAGCGTGGCGTGGTCCTTCTCGGCCGAGAGGCGCGCCACGCAGCCCACGTGGAGCACGCCCGCGGGCACGTCGAGCACCCGCCTCGCGCGCGGGGCGTCGCCGGGCTTGTAAGCGCGCGTGTCGACGCCGTTGCGGATCGTCACGAGCCGCCGCGCGCTGCCGCGCTCGATCTCCAAGGCCACGCGCCGCGCGTCGTCGCTCACGGCCACGATCCGGTCGGAGAGCGCCGAGGCCATGCGGTTCGCGATCACGCGCCCGAGGTCGTCCGGGTAGTTGCGCCCGTGCTTCGTGTGGACCACGCGCGGTCGCTTGCCCGTCACGCGCCGCGCAGCGAGGGCCGCGAGCGCGCCGTGCACGTGCGGGCGCGGGTTGTGCGTGTGCACGAGGTCGATCCCTTCACGACCGAACAGATCCGAGAGCTCGCCGATCACGCTTGGATCGAACCCCTGCCCCCGCTTGAGCAGCCGCAGCGGCACGTCCATCGTCGCGAGCTGCGGCGCGAGCTCGCCCGGCTCCTCGAGCGCGATCACCATCGGATCGAAGCGCGCGCGATCGATGCCTTGCACGAGGTCGAGCACCACGCGCTCGAGCCCGCCTGCTCGAAGGCCGAGCACCACGTGCGCGACGCGCGTGCGCGGCTTCGGCGCGGCGACGCGCGCGGCGGGCTTGTCCTCGTTCGCCTTCTCGATCGTCACGCTGCCGAGATCCACGGGCACGTCCGAGACCGTGACCCGATGTTTGCCCGCGGCGGTGAGCGGGATGTCGCGCACGAGCTCCACGGTGAGCGGCGCGTTCGCGCCGAGCACGAGCCGCAGGCGCTCGTCGACGAGCTTCGTCACCTCGGGCCCGTAGCTCGGCCCGGGGACGATGCGCAGCGTCACCGTGCGATCGGCGCGCTGGTGGACCTGGTAACGCTCGACCGGCAGGTCCTTGAACAGGAAGGGGATCATCTCGCCGGCGACGATGCGGCTGTCCTCGCCGATGAGCAGATCGAGCACGCGGCCCTCGACCGAGGCGAGCCGCGGCAGCCCGCGACCACACGCGCAGGCGCCGGCCTTGGCGACGGCCACATCCTCGTTGCGGTAGCGGAGGAGGGGCATCGCGCGGTTGTAGAGATCGGTGAGGAGCACCTCGCCGGGCGTGCCCACGGGGACCGGGCGGCCATCGCTGCAAAGCTCGACGAACACGCCCTCGGCGTGCACGTGCAGGCCTTCGTGCCGCTCGCACTCGGCGCCGATCAGCATCATCTCGCGGCAGCCGTAGCGATCGAAGACGGGCGCGCCGAACGCGCGCTCGATGACCTCGCGTTGCGCCTCGAAGAGCTTCTCCGCGGAGGTGATGATGCCCCGCGGCGGCGGGATCGTGATGCCGTGCTCCAGCGCGGCGCGCGCGAGGAGGAAGAGCGGCGTCGTGTAACCGATCACCACGCGCGGCGCGTAATCGACGATCTCGCGGACCGTGTCGGCGAGCCGATCGGCGCGCAGGTGGAAGGTCGAGATGTACCTGCGCCGCCAGATCGCCTCGTGCACCGCGCGCTTCGTCGTGTCGAACCCCTTCCTCTCGCCGGGCGGGCGACCCCAGACGTGCAGCTCCTTCTCGCCCATCACGGCGCCGGCCCAGCCGTCGGCGCGCAGCGCGGCGGCGACACGACGCTCGTACGTCGGATGATCGTACATGAAGCGCACCGGCACGCCGGTCGAGCCTCCGGTCGCGCCCTGGTGGAGCGTGCCCACGTGGGACTCGGCGACGAGCTCCTTGCTGAAGAGGCGCACGTCTTCCTTCGTCAGGATCGGGAAGGCCGCGAGGTCCGCGGGCGCCTTCACCTGGCTCGCGCGCACGCCGTACTCCGCGAAGCGACGCCGGTAAAACGGCACGTGTTTCTCGGCGTGGTGCAGCGCTTCGAGCAGCCTTCGGAAC
Organism: Polyangium sorediatum; assembly: GCF_029946465.1. Taxonomy (NCBI): domain Bacteria; kingdom Pseudomonadati; phylum Myxococcota; order Polyangiales; family Polyangiaceae; genus Polyangium; species Polyangium sorediatum. The sequence continues at coordinate 179,701 of NZ_JARZHI010000017.1, read as the reverse complement.
GAGTCCTCGGCGACCTCTTCGGGCGTGCGCCACTGCGACTGTTCGAGTTCGGCGAGCGCGCGCAACGTGTCGCGCTTGCGGAGGTGGGTCTCGTACAGAGGGAACAGCACGGACTGGAACAGGCTCGCGTACATCGCACGCGAGCCTCCCCTCGAAGCGACCTGTGTCAAGCGCGCGGACGTGCTGGATCCAGCGTAAATCCGCCTCGATCACGCCCCGGGCGTCTGGCGTGCGTCCGGGTCTTCCGCGACGCACGGCGCGTCTGTCCGGGGCGCGGGTCCAAGGATCGCGACGAGCACGCCCGCGAGGATGATGGCCGCGCCGAGGAGCTCCATCCCCGTGGGTTTGGCGCCGAGGAACGCCGCGCCGAGCACGAGACCGCCGAGCGTCTCGCCCGGCGACACGAGCGCCACGATCGCAGGCGGCAGCGTGCGCGCCGCGGCCTGCACCGAGGTGTGGCCGATGATCGTCGGGACGACGGCGATCGTCGCGAGGGCCACGAACGACTTTGCGGGCAAGCTCGTCACGCCGTCGAGCGCGCCGAGCGGCGGCAAGACCACAAAGACCACGAGCGCGGCGACGCCGTAGATCAACGAGCCCGCGTGCCGCGCCGGCAAGGCGTCCTTGATCGCGCGCGCCGCCGCCACGTAGAGCCCGTAGAGCGAGACCGCGCCGAGCACGTAGAGATCGCCCGCCAGCTTGTGCTCGCCCGTGCCCGCCGCGCGCCCGATCACCACGGCGCCCGCTGTCGCGAGCAGCACGCCGACCTGCTCGCGCCGCGTCGGCCGCACGCCGTGCACGAGGAACGCGAAGACGACCACGCTGAGCGGTTCGAGCGAGATGAGCGAGACCGCCGCAGGGAGCGAGGTCGCGAAGAGGCCCACCTGGAACAACGCGAAGTGCGCGCCGAGCATCGCCCCGCACGCGAGGATCCGAAGGCGCACCGACGAAGGCAGCGCGCGCGCGTGCCGCACGACACCCGCCGGATCGAACGCGAAGAGCAGGAGCGACGCGAGGAAGACTCGCCCGAACGCGATGAACAGCGGGTGCGCGGGCTTCGCCACCACCGCCATCGGCGCGCTCACGGCGAAGGAGAGCCCTGCGAGCGTGACGAACAAGGCCGCGCGACCACGCCCCGCGAGCGCTGTGTTCGCTCCGCTCACACGCTGATCTCGCCGGCCCACGACGCCGCGAACGCCGCGCGCGCCGCCGCGCTGCGGCCCTCGCTCGCGCCCTCCGCGCGACCGAGCACGATCATGAGCTTCGTCAACGCGGCCTCCGTCGTCATGTCCCCGCCGCCGATCGCCCCCGCCCGCGCGGCCGCGACACCGCCGTGGTACCGCGTCAGATCCACGGCGCCGCGCGTCGACTGGCTGACGATCACCACGGGCACGTCCGCCGCGCGCGCCGCTTCGAGCACGGGCACGAGCGAGTTCTCCAGCCGCGGCACGTTCCCCGCGCCGAACGCCTCGATCACCATGCCGCGCACGCCCGTCGCAAGAGCGCCGTGCAAGAGCCGCGGATCGAGCCCCGGGAACGTGCGCACCGCGAGCACGTGCGGCTCGAGCCGGCCGTCGAACGACGACCTCGGCCGCGGCGCGAGCACGTGCGGCGCGATGTTCACGCCGAGGCCGAGCTCCGCGAGCGGCGGGCACGCGGGCGAGCCGAAGGCCTTCATCCCCCACGCGTCGAGCTTCGTCGCGCGGCAGCCGCGGAGCAGCTCCGAGTAGAACGCGATGCCCACCTCGGGGACCCGCGTCGTCGCCAGATGACAGGCGTCGACGAGGTTCGTCCGCGCATCGGTGCGCACGTCCGCGAGCGGCTTCTGCGCGCCCGTCAGGATCACGGGACGATCGAGGCCGGACAGGAGGAACGCGAGCGCGCTCGCGGTGTAGGCCATCGTGTCGGTGCCGTGCACGATGACGAAGCCGTCGTACCGATCGAGCGAAGCGTGCACGGTCTTTGCCAGCTCGACCCAGTGGTGGGGCTGGAAGTCGGCCGAGTCGAGGTTGTAGAGGATCTTCGTCTCGATCTCGGCGAGCTTGCGAAGGACGGGCAGCTCCGCGACGAGGTCGCGTGTGTACACGTCGGGTTCGAGCGGCGTCGGATCGCCGCCGCGCATCATGAGCGTCCCCCCCGTGTGGATCAGCAAGAGCCGCACGGGCGCGAGCCTAGCAAAGGTTCGGCGTTTGGCTCATCCGCCCGGCGAGAACAGCATGGGATAGACCACCGTCACGATTCCGCCTTCGGGCTGCGGAAAGCTCAGCCCGTGGAAGGCGCGCACGATGCACGCGACCACGCCGCCGTCGGGCATGTCCGATCCGCCGTTGCCGACGTTCGACACCGCGCCGTCGGCCCCGATCACGAAGCGCACCGAGACGCGCCCCTGGAGGTTCGGGTTCCTCCGCAGGCCGTTCTCGTAACAGAGCCGGAAGCGCCCGAAGTTCTGCCGGATGATGCGCCGCACGACCTCCGGCGGCAGCCGACCGCTCAGAGCCATGGCGCCCGGGCGCGCTTGCGCTTGTGTCGCCTTGGAGGAGGCGCGGTCATCGAAAGCAACCGGGGCCACGGTCGGCGCGGACTGCGGGGGGCGATCGTAGAGCAGCCCGATCATGCCGGTGTCGCGGGCGTCCTCGGGCTCACCCGCGCGCGCACGCGCGAACTCCTCCGCGCTCCAGCGCTCGCCCGCCGCCTGGAGCGAGCGCATCCACGCCGCTTCGAGGTCCATCTCCGCGCGGTCGCGCCGTTGCCGGCGCCGCGCCCGGCGCTCGAACCCTGCGATCTCCTCGGCGTAAAGCCCTTCCATCTCCTTCTCGTCGGCGCGGCGGAGCATCTGATGGATGAAGAACTTGTCATCGTCCGTGATGCCGTCGAAGTCGTCGTCGAGGATGGGCTGGAACCGCGAGGCCACGACGGCGAAGACGAGCAGATGGAGCAGCACCGAAGCGAGGTGCGAGAGCCCGAGGCGACGCGAGAGCACGGGCGCGCGCGGCGCGCGGGGAGCGGCGTCGCTGCCGGTGATCTCGATCGTGAAAGGCCCGAGGCGCACGGCGATCGTCCGGCCCGGCCCGAGCGGAATCTCGGCGGCGTCGCGGTAGATACGCGAGGCCTCCGCGAGCCCACGCGCGATGGCGCGGGCGGGCGTCATCGGCTTGCCCTCGCCGTCGAAGACGACACGCGCGCCCTTCGGCACGACGGCGCGCACGTCGCCGTCCCACCGCGCGAGCAGCACGGGCGCGCGGGATGCGCCCACGATCTCGGCGGGCAACACGACGTCGCAGCCCTCGTCTTCGCCCACGAAGAACGAGCGCGGCGGGGAGAGCTCCACGGCGGCGAGCACGCAGTCGCTCCCCCACCGCACGACGACGTCGATGGCGCGCGCAGCGGCGCTCACCCTTGCATCCCGAAGCGGCGGATCGGAGGCCACGGAGACAGAGACCACGTCACCCTCCCGATCGTTCCAGCCGAGGACCCTCTTCGTAAAACAACGACCAACGTGGTTGGCGTCAGTCCCAGCACCAGCGATTCCAGACCCTCTGGCCCTGGGTCCAGGAGACGATCAACCGCCTGCGTATGGTGTCGAGTTATGCAGACACGCCCATATATTGACAGGCACGTGGACTCATGAACAGACGCGTCAAGCCCACATCACACGCACGCGCCGCCCCCCGCGCGTGATCACGTCCTCCTTGCGCACGGGCTTGCGCGCGAGCTTGCCCCGTGCGTCGAAGATCCAGAGCGTCCCGCGCGACAGGCCGAGCCTCTCCAGGTACTCGTCGAGCTGCGCGAGCCCCTTCTTGAGCGGATTCTTCTGGCCGCGCCGCCATACCTTGATCTCCATCGCCCGCCGCTGCTCGGCGCGCGTGCCGTCGATCTTCTCATAGGGATAACGCACCAGCAGATCGATCCGACCTCGACCGACCCCGTACTCGCGATCGATGTACCCGCCGCCGTTTACGAGCCGCTGCAGGAATGCCATCAGCACGAGCTGCGGCCCGGCCTCCGGGTAGGGCATCCTCGTCGCGAGCGCCTGCCCGTGCTCTCGCCAGAACCGTGAGAACGCCCGCAGGAGCTTTCGCCACGCGAGCCTACCGTCCGGGAGCACGAACGCGCGAGGCTCCTCCACCACCTGATCTTCGGCCTTGTTGCCGAGAACCCGGACGATCACCTCCTTGTAGATCGGGTTCGCGATCCGCAGAGGCCGCGTCAGCACGAGGCCGAGGTCGCGCACGTACGAGACGTCGTCGTCGTAGGTCAGGTCGGCCCCTTCGTCCCCCGGAGCGTCGACGAGCATCGGCTCGATCACTCGGCGCACCCGCGGCTCCATGAGCCTCGCCACGAGCGAGTCGAGGTGCGTCTGGCGCGCCAGGATGAGCCGCTCCTTCGCCACGTCCACGTGCGCGGCTGTGATCGCCTCGGCCACGGGCACGCGCATCACCTCCACGATCTCGCGGGCGACCGCGTTGACGAGCCACGGCTGCCCACCCGTGACCTCGAAGGCGTGCGCGACGGCCTCGTCCGTGAACATCTGCCCCGTCTCGGCCGTGTGCTGCCGGTAGAGCTCCGCGACCTCCTCAGCGGAGAAGTTGCCGAGGCGCAAGGACGCGACCTTCACGTTGAACGGACTCGACGTGCCGAGCCGGTTGGGATCGCCGCCGCTTGCGACCTTGTACTCGCGCACGTCACGCAAACCGCAGAGGACGACGGATGCAGGGAAAGCATGTGGCCTCTCCGGATACCCAGCGCGGAGCTGCCGCAACATGCTGAGCAAGCTCTGCCCGCGCAGCGCGTCGATCTCGTCGAAGAAGAGCACGAGCGGCCGGGGGCAAGCTTCCGCCCACGCCGCGAGGGCGCCGCGCACGAGGAACCCATCGGGTGCGACCTCCGGGAACGGCGGCGGCCGGAGCTCCGGCGGCAAGCTGGTCTCGGCACGTAACCGCAACTCGGCGAGGACCGTCCGCTGAGCTCCCTCGAAATCGTCCCCCGCAACCTCGCCCGCCTCGCAGGAGAAGTGCAGCGCCGCGTAACGACCCGACGCGGTCAGCTCCTCCGCGAGCGCTCGCAACACCGTGGTCTTGCCCGTCTGCCTGGGCGCATGGAGCACGAAGTAACCCATCTTCTCGATGAGCTCGGGTGCCTCCGGGATGCGCCGCAGCGGCGGGAGCATGTAGTGCATCTCCGACCGGCAAGGCCCCGCGGTGTTGAAGACCTTCATGTGCGGTAGCATGCGCCACGAGGGCCGCCTTCGCACTGTTCGGGCTCGCCGACGGACGCACACACATGCCAGGTGCCGATCCCGACCTCGAACGCGCGCTCACACACGTCACAGCCGACGAACCAGATCGCCCGCGCCGACGTGACGGACGTGCCTGTCCCCCGAGGAGGTCGGGATGCGCGGCTTACACACGTGTCCGTCGACGTAAGGAGATCGCCACGGCCACCTCCCACAGGTGCCAGGTGCCCAAGGCAGGTCGGCGTCGCCGACGCACACACATCACAGCCGACGAACCCAGACCGCCGAGGCCACCTCCCACAGGTGAAGGACGACAAAAGGAAACCGCCGAGGCCACCTTCCAGGTGTGGAAGGTGGCCCCGGCGGTCAGAGAGGGGCGTTGTTTCGCGGGATCAGCCTTCAGCTCCCGGGCTGGAACATGATCGGGTACGTCACGGTGACGATGCCGTCCTCGGGCGCCGGGAAGCTCATCCCGTAGAACGAGCGGACCACGCAGGAGACCGCGTTCTGGTCGGGCAGATCCGACCCGCCGTTCGACACCTGCGAGACGCTGCCGTCGCGACCGATCACGAACCGCACGGCCACGCGGCCCTGGAGGTTCGGGTTCGTCCGCAGGCCCTGCTCGTAGCAGAACCGGAAGCGGCCGAAGTTCTGCCGCACGGTCCGCTGGATGATCTCGGCCGGGAGACGACCGGTCGTCGTGACGCCCTGCGGACGCATGATCGGCGCGCTCGTCTTGTGATCCTTCGGCTTGAGCTGGCGGTTGAAGCCGCCGGGGCCGCCGAGGTTCACGCCGTAGGTCCCGATGCGATCGATCCCGATGCCTTCACCCTTGCCACCACCACCCTCCTCGTGGCCCGACACGCCGAGGCCACCCGAGCCCGCGGCCTCGTCGATCGACGAACCCCACATGTTGCCGAGGGCGCTCCGATCGTCGCTGCCGAACGAGGTGTCGCCGCCCCACTTCGCCGTGACGGCGTTCGGGTCGCCGCCGTTCATCACGTTGAGCAGCCCGATCATGCCGAAGTTGCGCGCCTCGTCGACCGCCGCCTGACGCGCGATCTGCGGGTCCGTGTTGTTCTTGTCCCCGGAGAGCGCGAACCGGCCGTCGCTCTTGTGGCTCGTCGTGCTGCCCATCTTGCCTTCGCTGTCCTGCGCACGCGCGCCGGAGCTGCCGCCGGGGGCCTTCTCGTTGTTCTCGGCAAGCTCGGGCGTCTCCTTCTTCTCCTCCTCACGCTCCGCGCTCACATCGAGCGCGTGCTGGATGAAGTACTTGTCCTCGTCCGAGATCGCGTCCTCGTCCGTCACGCCGAGGGGCGGGAGGAAAAACGCGGCCGCTGCGAGCAACCCCGCGTGCACCGCGAGGGAGACGCCGTGCCAGGAGAGACCCTTGCCCTGCATCGCCACCGCGCCGCCCTTGACCTTGCGGCCCGCCTTCACGCTCGCGACCTGGATCACGAGCCCGCCGATCTCCACCTTCACCCGCGCGCCGAGCGAGAGCGCGACCTCGACGCTGCCCGCGAGCGCCGCGCACGGCATCGCGTTCGTCGCGTCGACCGGAGCGCGACGGCCCTCGGTCTCGATCGTCGCCTTCGCCGTCGCCGGAACCACGACGCTCGCCTTGCCATCCGCGCCCACGAGCACCACCGGGAGCCGCGAGGCGCCGAGCGTGCCGGCGGGGATCACGAAGTCCGCGCTCTCCTCGCCGACGTGGAACGGACGAACCGGCGAGAGGTGCGCGACGTGGAGGATCGAGTCGCCCCACAGGATCATGATCTCGACCGCCTCGTCCGCGCGCTCGCACTCCTCGGCGGGGACCTCGGGGCCGCTCTTCAAGAGCGCGTACGTGTACGAACCCTCGGGCGCGTCGGCGGCCACCGTCTCGGGCTCGCTCGCCTTGTCGGCGAAGAGGGCGCGGGGATCGAAGGGGCGCGCCGGGGTCGCGCCGAAAAGATCCACGGGCGCCTTGGCGACGAACGGGTTGTTCGAGTCGAGTGCCTGCTTCTTCTCGTTGCGATACTCCATGACAAACCTCTCCTGATTTCCTCCGCGCGCGGCGGGGATCGCTCTCGTGTTTCCGTGAAGCTCTGCTACGCGGGCGACTCGTCGAACGCCCTCTCCAGGGCGTCCTCGCGTCTCATCCGGCGTTCAGCATCGCGTCCACGTACCTAGCGACAGCCAGATCCGGGGCGGGTTCCAGAAAAGCGACATGGACCCGAAACAGCGAGGATCGAAGGGAAAGCGGGGTCTGTACGCCCCTCACCCCCGGCCCCTCTCCCGTCCCGGGAGAGGGGGGGAGGGATCAGCTCGCGCGCGTCTCGGCCGGAATCGGGGCACGGCCGAGGAGGGCTCTGCCCGACTCGATGAGGAGCGCGATCGCGAGGCCGACGAGCAGGACGCCGACGACGCCGTTCATCGTCGCCGTATTCAACGAAAAGCCACCCTGGCGGATGGCTCCGAAGGCGTGGCGAATCTGCGCGATGAGCGCCCACAGGGTCACGGTCATGACGAAGACCATGGGCACGGCCGTGTACCAGATGCGGCGCTTCTCGCGGTGGAGCCACACGGTGACCGCGAGGAGCGTGAGCGCGGCGAGGAGCTGGTTGCTCGTGCCGAAGAGCGTCCAGAAATCGAGGTAGGCGGGGCGCACGCCGGGCCCGGGCGGACGCGCCGTGGCGACGAAGTACGCGGGCGGCACCAAGGTGAGCGCCGCGGCGATCGCGCCGGCCTTGCGTTTCTTGCTCCAGCCGAAGAGCTCCTCGAGGACGTACCGGCCGAGGCGCGTGGAGACGTCGAGCGTGTCGAAGACGAAGGTGGAGAAGGCCATCGCGCCGAAGGTGGCGGCGAAGAGGAAGTGCTCCTTGCCGAGGATCACGGTCATGAAGCGGCCGACGCCGTCGCCGTAGATCTTGCCGGGGCCCGGGAGCTTCCCTTCCGGCGCGAGGGTGATGACCGTGGTCAGCGCGATGATGGCGACGAAGGCTTCGAGCAGCATCGCGCCGTAGCCCACGGGGTGCGTGTGTGACTCCTTGGCGATCTGCTTCGAGGTCGTGCCCGAGCAGACGAGGCCGTGAAAGCCCGAGCAGGCGCCACACGCGATGGTCACGAAGAGGAACGGGAAGAGCCCGCCGAAGGGGCCGCCGGCGTCGAAGGTCTTGAACGCCGGCATGCGGATGTCGAACTCGCCGGGATACCGCAGGCCGCCGAAGAAGAGGCCGATCACGCCGGCCGCGAGCGCGAGGTAGAGGACGAATCCGCCGAGGTAGCCCCGCGGCTGCAGGAGCAACCACACGGGCAGGAGCGAGGCGATGAAGCAGTAGACGAGGATGCCGAGGCCCCACGCGCGCTGCGGGTTCTCGAAGGGGAGCACGAACGAGGTGGAGACCTTCGTCCCGAGCCAGACGACGCCGAGCGTGGCGGGCACGAAGATCAGCGTGGTGAGCCAGAGCGGGGGCTTCCATCGCCGGTCGACGAGGCCCATCACGATGGAGAGGCCGAGGTACATGAGGCTCGCCGCCGCGACGGCGCCGCCCGGGTTGAAGCTGAAGGTGCCGCCCTCGAACTCCTCGGTCTTGCCCACGAACGTGCTCGCCGTGATGTCGGCGAAGGCGACGATCACGTAGATGAGCGCGAGCCAGATGAACGTGAGGATGAGCAGCCACGCGCGGCGGCCGAGCTGCCGCCGTACGATCTCGGCCACGCTCTCGCCGTCGTGGCGCACGCTCGCCACGAGCGCGGAGAAGTCGTGCACGGCGCCGATGAAGATCACGCCGAAGCCGATCCAGAGCACACACGGCACCCAGCCGAACATCTGCGCGGCGAGGATCGGGCCCGCGATGGGGCCGGCCGCGGCGATGGCGCTGAAGTGCTGTCCGAGCAGGTAAAAGGGCTTCGTCGGCACGAAGTCCTCGCCGTCCGCGCGCCGCACCGCGGGCGTCTCGGAGGCGTCATTGAGCGCGTAGTTCCTCGCGATGAGGCGGCCGTAGGAGAAGTAGCCGACGGTGAGGACGACGATGACGCCGAGCGCGAGCAGGGGCAGCACGCGGCGAGTATAAGGCCACGCCGCCGAGGTCGATGCCGCGTTACGAGCTTCGCGCGAGGCTGGCGAGCGCTCGCTCCGCGGCGCGGCGGCGCGTGTCGGCCTCGTCCCGGAGCCGCCGCATCTCCGCTTCCATCGGATTGATGCGTTGCTGCATGGCGTCGAGCTCGCTGACGTACCGCGCCCGCAGCGCCCCCTCCGGGCCCGCGTCACGCAGCACCGCGAGCTGCTCGGCGATCTTTCCGTGCCGGGTGAAGATGTCGACGAGGTCGCGGTCGAGCCGCACCCGCTCGGCCTCGAACCGGCTCGCTTCCTCGACATTGCGGGAAAGCTCGGAGAGGATGTCGAGCTGCGCTGCGTCGACCCGCCCGGACGCACGCCAGGTCTCGATCTGCCCAGGCTCGATCGACTCGTAGGCGAGGCGTGTCGTCTCGGTCCACGCCTCGCACACCTCCATCTTCGCCTCGCCGCGCGGCGGGACCTCGACGCGGAAGCGCATGGCGCGCGGCGTCTCCACGATGGGCGTGATGCCCTCGCCGGTGAGCGTGCGGCCGTCCTTGCGCGGGACCTCGACGACGACGTCCACGGCGGTCGAATGATCGCTGCGCACGCAGTACACGTGGCGCTCCTCGACGCGCCGCTGCTCGATGAGGCCGCCCGCCTCGAAGGCGAGGCCCGCGAAGGTCGTGTCCTTGCGGCTCGTGCGGTGGCAACGAACGCCGGGGTCCTTCGTGAACGAGACGCGCACGGGCGCGCCGCGCGTCGCAGCGCCGATCGCAGACTCGCCGACGTAGCGGCCCTCGTCGTAGACCGCGCATCGGCCCTCTTCGAGGCGAACGCCGGTGTCGTTGTCGAAGCAGAGCACGAGGTCGGGGCTCGGCCCTGCGCCCTCGCGGAAGATGCGCTCCTTGCGCACGCGGACGCTCGTCGCGAGCACGGGGACCATCGCAGCGCCGCGGCGCGGGATGGAGACGGGGCCCTCGGCGGTCCACTCCCGCGGCTCGGCGGCGGCCGCGGCGGCGAGCTCGGCCGCGGCCTGCTCGGTGTCCATCGTATCGGCTTCGTCGATGCGCTCCGGCGCGCGTCCGGCGAGCGCGACGAGCGTGCCAAGCGGCGCGGCGGCGCGAATCGTGGCCGGCTGGCCGTGCGCCCGGCGCGTGCGCTCGAGCTTCGTGGCGTTCTCGGTCTCGTCGTCGCGTTGCCGATCTGCACGCGCGTACGAGTCGCTCGACGCGGCGGCGGCTTGCGCGGACGAGAGCACGAGCTCCACGTCTTCGAGGTCCTCTTCGAGCGGGTTCTGCACGAGCGCGAACGCGAAGAGCCGCGCCTCCGCGCCCGCGAGCGCGAGCCGATACGAGAGCTGGAAGGGCGCCGCGGGCACGACGTAGAGCACGCGCACGTCCTCCACGCGGCCGGCGAGGACCACACGCACGGCGCGACCGTCTCCGCCCGCGGACGTACGACCGCGGTTCACGAGCACGTCGAGGCTGCCTTGCAGCGCGGGATCCGCGAGCTCGATCTGCCGGACGGACGCCATGTCGACGACCTCGATCTGCCCCGCGCCCGTGCGCAGGAGCAGCCACCTGCGTGGGCCTTGCCCGCCCGTCGACTCCTCGAAGCCGAGCACCTCGCCCTCGATCGGCCCGTCGCTCCCCGCGACCCGCACGCGCCGACCTCGCGCGGCGTGCACGATGCCGCGCAGCGTCGTCCCGGGTTCGAAGCGCAGCTTCTTCTCGGCGAGCACGGCGTCCGGGTCTTCGGGCGCATCGAAGGCGAGCGCGGTCGTTCGACCCTCGCCGCGCTCGACCCAGACGACGAGCGACCGGAGCACCTCGCCGAGCTCGGCGCGGCCGAAGGGCAGTTCGAAGCTGCCGTCTGCGCTGCCGCGCCGCTCGACGTGGGCGAGGCCCTCCTTGGAGAGGACCACGCGGCGGATGCGGGGCCCAAGGTTTCGTCCCATGCGAAGCGCAGGCTATCGCCGAAGCGCACCCCGAGAAAAGCGCGGGCGCTTGACCTCCCGCATCGGCTCGGAAACGATGCATCCATGCGTCCCTTCCTCGTCGCTCTCGTCGTGCTCTCGGCCCTCCTCGCCGGCTGCTCGCACCGGGCGCCGCCCCCCGCGGCCGATCCGGGCTGCGGCTGCGCGGTGCGGCAAAACCCGCCGCCGTCGCGCTAGCCAATGGCTGAACGCGCCGCGCCGTCGCCCATTTCGACCCCGGGCCGTGGGTCGGCGGCGATGCGGACAACCCCTGCCTCGCCGAGGCGGTCGGGGACCATTCCGAGGAGACGAGCGCGCTCGGATCGGAGTGCGAGGCGCAGCACCAGCCCCCGGTAATGGTCCTCGCCAAGGCCCCCTGAGCCGGCTACATCCCCCGCCAGAGCCATGCACATTCTGCCCGACGTCTCGGCGCGCCTCGCGCGCTTCGTGCCCACGCCCATCGACGCCGACCTCGACGCGCTCACGCCGGACGAGCGCGAGGTTCTCCTGCACCTCGTCCGCGCGTCCCTGCCCATCGACGCGATCTTCCTGCGGCAATCGTTCGCGGAGGCGCCGGAGATGCGCGCGGAGCTGGCCAAGGTCACGTCACCGCTCGCGAAGGACGCGCTCGCCTATTTCGATCTGTCGGCCGGTCCCTGGGATCGGCTCGATCAGGAGCCGTTCGTCGGCGACCTGCCGAGGCCGCCCGGCGCCGGGTATTACCCGGTCGACATGACGAGGGACGAGTTCGAGGCGTGGATCGCCGCGCATCCGGCCGAGGCCGACGCGCTCCGGAGCCTCTACACGCTCGTTCGGCGTGAAGAAAACGGGCTCGTCACGATTCCGTATTCGACGGCGTTCCGATCCTTCCTCGGGCCCATCGTCGCGGAGCTTCAGAAGGCCGCGGCGACGGCGAAAGACGCCGGGCTCGCGCGGTACCTCGGCGCTGTCGTGAAAGCGCTCGGGGCGGACGAGTACTACGAGAGTGACCTCGCCTGGATGGACATGGAGAGCCGCGTGGAGGTCACGATCGGCCCGTATGAGACCTACGAGGACCGGCTCTTCGGGTACAAGGCCGCGTTCACCTCGTTCGTGACCGTGATCGACCCCTCGGCGAGCGGCACGCTCGCGCGATTGAAGTCGGAGCTGCCCGCGATGGAGCAGAACCTGCCGATCCCGGACGAGCACAAGAACCCGAACCGCGGCACCGATTCGCCGATCCGCGTGGCGGACCTCGTGTATTCGGCCGGCGACACGAGGGCCGGCGTGCAGACGCTCGCGTTCAATTTGCCGAACGACGAGCGCGTGCGCGAGGCGAAGGGGAGCAAAAACGTCCTGCTCCGCAACGTGATGAAGGCGAAGTTCGAGGGGATCTTGAAGCCGATCGCGGCGCGTGTCCTCGCGCCCGAGGAGCTCTCGCGCCTCTCGGCCGACGCATTCTTCCATCACACGCTCTTGCACGAGCTCTCGCACGGGCTCGGCCCGGGCCGGATCGTCGTGGACGGCGCCTCGACCGAGGTGCGGCTCCGACTTTCGGAGCTGCATTCGCCGTTCGAGGAGGCGAAGGCGGACGTGATGGGGATCTACAACATTCTCTTCTTGATGGATCGCGGCGTGCTGCCAGCCGAGGGGCGCTCGGCGCTCTTCTCGACCTTCCTCGCCGGTATGTTCCGGGCGACCCGCTTCGGTATCGAGGAGGCGCACGGCAAAGGAACGGCGCTGCAGCTGCATTGGCTGATGGAGAAAGGCGTGATCCGCGAGGATGCCACGAGCGGACTTTTTTCGATCGATCACCACAAGGTGCCCGGCGCGATCCGTGATCTGCTGCGTGAAATCCTCCTCGTGCAGGCCCGCGGCGACAAGGACGGCGCGCGGGCCATGCTGTCGAAATACGGCGTGATGAGCGAGCCGCTCGCGCGCGCCCTCGGCAAGCTCGGCGATATCCCCGTGGACATCCGTCCGATCTATCCGGCGGCCGAGCGGTTGCTCGGCGTCACGTCATAGTTCGAGCGACGAGGGGGACGTGGCGCGGGTCGTCGTCGCCTTGCGCGGCGGAGGCGGGATTTCCGGGTCGAGCGCGGCCGGATCCGCCTCCGCAGGGGGCGGCGGGATGGAAAACGGCGCATTCACGAGCGAACGCGTCCGCTCGTAGAGCGCGCGGCAAACCGCGAGCGAGGGCGGCGTCCGGTTCGCGGCGAGCGCGTGCACCTCGGCCTGGATGGCCGCATTGATGGGCGTCGCGATGCCGAGCGCGAGGCCGCGGCTCGTGATTTCCCCGTTCAAGAAATCCACGGCGGGCGGGCGGCCGCGCTCCATCGCGGCGAGCATCGACGAGCGCATCTTGCGGAAGCGCGTGCCGACCGCGAGCAAAATGGCGTGCTTGGCGAAGAGCGAGGGCGAGGCGACGGCCACACGGTCGGCGTCGGAGAGCGCGATCCAGTCGAGGTCGAGCGTGCCCGAGACCTTTTGCAGCTTCACGCCCGAGGCGCGCGCCACGAGCACGACCTCGGTCATGATCTCCAGCGTGAGGCGACGAATGAAGCGATGGCGCAAAAGCACGCCGAGCCGGTCGCCGCCGAGCGCGCCGAGCGAGGAGATCGAGCAGTTGATCGCGAGCTTCGACCAGCGCGCGCCGGCCAGGTTGTCCGTGAGGATCGTCTCGCCGATCGATCCGAGCGCCTTCGCCAGCGGATAGAGCCGGTCGTCCGGCTGCCCATCCATGCGGCCGAGCACGAAACCCCCGGGCGACGTGCGTTCGTACACGCCGGGCTCGGCCATGGACGCGCCCCACGCGACGACGCCGCCGAGCACGCGCTCCGGGCCCGCGATCCGCGCGAGCCGCGGCTCGCAGAGGCCGTTCTGGAACGTCACCATCGCGCCCGTCTCCGCGAGGTGCGGCAGCACGCCGCGCGCGGCCTCTTCCACCTGCGGCGGCTGCGTGGCGAGCAGGATGTAATCAAACGGCTCGGTGCCCGGCCCGAGCTCGGTGACCGCCCGCCCGCGCACGACGCCGGGGCTGTTTTCACCGAGGACGCGCAGGCCCTTCGTATTGATCGCGTCTGCGATCCGTGCATTCGTGGTCAGCGCCGTGACGTCGTGCCCACCCGCGAACAGGTGCGCGGCCACGAGGCCACCAATTCCGCCACATCCAACGACAAGAAAGCGCGGCCCGGAGGATCGCGCGCCGCTCGAGACGCCGTCTTGGCTCATGGGACTTTCGATTCTACATCGATTGCGGAGCCGCGCGAGCCAATTCCGCAATGCCGCAACGCATTATTGTTTCGGGACGAGGACCTCGATGGCGCCGGGCACCATCTCGACCTCCAGCGGCAAGCGGCCGAGCGGCTCGCCGTCGACGTCGAGCAGGAAACGATCCGCGACGTCCTCGTTCAAAAGTTCCAATTGGATGCGCTCGCAGCGGTAGTGCTTCACGTCGAGCGAGTGCACGTGCGTGCCGGTGTACATGCGCGAGGACACCATAAAAAACCGCAGACGCGAGGCGGCGCCGAGGTCGACGACGTCGAAGAGCCCGTCGTCCGGGTGCGCCATCGGCGCGACCTGCATGCCGCTGCCGAAGTACCGGCCGTTGCAGATCGCGAAGCAGCGCGTCTCGATCGTCTCTTCGCGGGAGCCGTCCTCCCGCCATATCGTGCATTTGACGCGGCCCACGACGCTCCGCGCGAGGCCTTTCACCGAGGACGTGAAATACGCCATCGTGCCGCCGAGCGTGCGCGTCGACTCGGCCACGAGCTGATCGACGAGGCCGCTCATGCCGACGGAGAGGATGTTCACGAAGTAAGAACTTTTCCGCTCGCCCGTATGCGTCGCGTACGAGAATCGGCCGATGTCCACCGCGCGCGTCTTGCCCTCGGCGATGGCCTCGCAATAACGGTCGAGGCGGTTCTCGAAGCCGAGCGTGCGCCGATAGTCGCCGCCGGTGCCGGCGCCGATGATGCCAAACTTGGGGAGCTTCTTGCCGGCGTCGCGCGCCTCCATGAGGCCGCAGACGACCTCGTGGATCGAGCCGTCGCCGCCGACCGAGATCACCATCCCCCGCCCCTCGCTCGCCGCGTCGCGCGCGATGTCGACCGCGTGCCGGGAGCGCTCGGTGAACACGACGTCGACGTGCCCGAGGTGACGCTCGATCGGCCCGCGCATCTTCTCGAAGAGCGCGCCCGTCTTTCCTCCCGCCGACTGGGGGTTCACGATGAGAAGCGGCTTCATCGACCTAACCCTTGCCATGACATGACCGCGCGCCACAAGATCGAACCGGCCTCGTTCTCCACTCTCATGCGCGCCGCGAAATGTTTTTCGCGCCTGCCGCGCGCTCGCGAAGGACGCGCCGAAGACACGAGCCGCCGAACGAACAATGGTCGACCCGCGAAAAACACTGGCCGATGACGTGGTGATCCCGGGGCGGGGCCTGCACACGGGCAAGCCCGTCGAGGTGCGAATCCGCCCCGTGGGCCCTGGCGAGGGGCGCTTCTTCGTGCGGATGGATCTGCCGGGCGAGCCCGTGATCCGGGCCCGCGCGGCGTTCGTCACCGATACGACACGATCGACGATGCTCGCGAATGAAGGGGCCTCGGTGCGGACGCCGGAGCATTTGCTGGCGGCGCTCGCGAGGATGGGCGTGGACGACGCGCGCATCGAGATCACGGGGCCCGAGGTGCCGATCCTCGACGGCTCGGCGCTGCCGTGGGCCGAGGCGATCGCGCGGGTGGGGCTCTCGGCGGCCTACGCGCCGCGGCTCGAAACGGTGCTCGAAACGCCGATCTGGGTGCCTTCGAACGGCGGGGCGTTCGTCGCGGCGATCCCCGCGCCGGAATTGCGGTTTTCCTGTGGAATCGTGTTCGACGCGGCGCCGATCGGAGAGCAATGGGCCTCGCTCCTGGCCTCGCCCGAGCGGTTTTTCGCGGAGGTGGCGCCGGCGCGGACGTTCGGCGTCCTCGCGGACGTGGAGGCGATGCAGGCGCGGGGGCTGCTTGCAGGCGGGAGCCTCGACGCGGCGATCGTTTGTGATGGAACGAAATGGCTGAACGGGCCGCTGCGCTTCCCGGACGAGCCCGCGCGCCATAAGCTCCTGGATTTCATGGGCGACCTGGCGCTCCTGGATCCGCTGCCGCGGGCGCATTATCTCGCGTTCAAGGCAGGGCACGCGCTGCACGTACGGCTGGCACAGCGGCTCTCGGAAGGGGGGTGACCGAGGTCCGCGTCCTTCCCGGGCTCGCGAATGCGTCCTTTCCCGATGGATTCGTCCCCGTGGCCGTGTTCTCCTCGACGCCATGCGTCACACGAATCTCGCTCTCCTTCTTGCGGCCACGCTCCTCGGCTGCTCGCTCGATTCGCAGCCGCCCCCTCCCACCACGAATCCGGACGCGGGCGGCGGCGGCGCCGGTGGCGACGCGGGGCACGAGCCGATGGACGCGGGGCCCGATAGCCCGGCCGACGCGGAGCCCCCGCCCGATCCGGTGCCGCCCACGACGTTCGTGCCGACCGCCGTCGGGAAAGGCGGCGCCGCGGCGACCGTGGATCACCGCGGGACGTGGGCCGCGATCGAGGCGCTCAGGGCCGGCGGCAATGCGATCGACGCGGCCGTCGCGGCGGCCGCCATGCTCGGCGTGACCGATCCGTTCTCGTGCGGCGTCGGCGGCGGTGGGTTCATGCTCGTATGGCTCGCCGACAAGAAACAAGCCGTGGTGATCGACCACCGCGAGACAACGCCGCAGGGAATGAAGCACACGGCGTATTACCAGGACGGCGCGCCCATTGCATTCAACGATCTGCTCACGAGCGGCCTCTCCGTCGGCGTGCCCGGCACCTTGCGCGGCTGGGACGAGGCGCTGCGTCGTTATGGGAAGCTGCCGCTCGCCGACGCGTTGAAACTCGCGATCTTCGTGGCCAAGAAGGGTTTTGATGTCGACCCGACGTTCTTCGATCAGACCACGCGCAACATCGACCGCTTCCGTCAGATCCAGAGCACACGCGCGCTCTTCTTGAACGCGGCCGGTGATCCCTTCCCCGTGGGCACGATCTTCACGAACCCGGACCTCGCCGCGACGTACGAGCTCCTCGCCAAGAATGGCCCGGCGATCTTTTACGATGGCGACATCGGCAAGGACATCGTCGCGACCGTGACGAACCCGCCGTTCACGGCCGACGCGACGATCGTGCCGCGCCCGGGCTTCATGACCGTCTCGGACCTCTCCGCGTACGAGGCGCGCGTGCGCCCCGCCGTGCAAACGACCTATCGCGGGCTCACGATCCTCGGCGTCGGGTTGCCTTCGAGCGGCGGGCTCACCACGGGCATCACGCTGAACCTGCTCGACGGCTTCGATTCGGTCTCGATGAGCAAAACGGATTTTTTGCATCACTGGCTCGAAGCTTCGCGGCTCGCGTATGCGGATCGCAACACGTTCATGGGGGATCCCGAGTTCGTGAACGTGCCCGTGGAGGGAATGCTCTCCGCGGCGTACACGGCCGAGCGGCGGGCCCTCATCGACCCGACGATGGCCTCGATCGAGGCGAAGCCCGCGGGCAATCCGTTCGCGCATCAGGTGGATCCGAGCGGCGCGAAGCCGAAGCCGCCCGCCGGGTTCCATGCGGGGGAATCGCCCGCCGAGCTCGATCCGGAGACCACGCACATCACGGTGGCGGATTCGTTCGGGAACCTGGTCTCCTACACCTGCACCATCGAATACGAGGGCGGCAATGGCATGGTCGTGCCGGGGCGCGGGTTCCTGCTGAACAACGAGCTGACCGATTTCAACATCCCCGCCACGGCGGACACGCCGCACCCGAACGTGCTGGAGCCGGGCAAGCGGCCGCGCAGCAGCATGAGCCCGACGATCGTGCTCTCGAATGGCGTGCCCGTCCTGGCGGTCGGCTCGCCCGGCGGCGCGACGATCATCACCACGGTCATGCAGATCCTCGTGAATCACATCGATTTCAAGATGCCGATCGACGAGGCGCTGGCCGCGCCGCGTGTGTCGCAACGAAACGCGCCCAACGCGACGAGCAGCGCCGAGCCGCTCTTCATGAGCTCGCCCGAGGCGACGGCGCTCCAGGCCAAGGGCCACGCGTTTTCGGATGCGGGCCTCATCGGCGCGGCGACGGCGATTCAATGGCACGCGGATGGCACGATGACGGCCGTCGCGGAGCCGGTGCGCCGCAATGGCGGGAGCGCGATGGTGGTGGAATCGAAGTGAGGGGCTGAATCAGGCGTCTGCGGGATCCCGTGCGCCTCAGGCCTCGGGATCTCGCAGGAGATACCCCGCCATTTCGTCGATCAGCGGGATCGCGTCCGGCTCGCTCGCCTCGGCGACCTTGCGGGCCGCTTCGAGCGCGCGTTTCGCCGTCGGCACGTCGTTCGTCGCCACGCAGAGCTGCGTCGTCGCGAGCAGGACGGGCAGGAGCGCAGCCGGATCCTCGGCCTGCTCGGCAGCCGCGCGGGCGCGCGGCAAGAGCTCACGCGCCCCTTCGACGTCGCCCACGGCGAGCGCCGCGACGATCTTGTTCGAATAAAGCACGGCGCGCTGGGCCGGATCCTCGGTTTGTCGCTCCAGATCCTCCGGTGACATCGACGCGAGCCGCTCCATCTCGAACGCCTGCGCGAGCCCGGCCCGCAGCCGCCCGAGGCCCTCGACGTGCGCAGGCAGGTTCGCCGCCTCGGCATCCTTTTGCGCCTGCTCCAGCACCACGAGCGCCTCCTCCTCCCGCCCGAGGCTCGCCAGCGCCCGCGCTTCGAGCGCGCGCGAGGGCGCGAGCAGGTCGGGCGTGCCCGCAAGCGAGGGCTGGAGCGCCTTCACGCGCGCGAGCGCCTCCTCGAATTGCCCCGCGCCGAGCTCGTTCGCGGCGAGCGACAGGACGCTGCGCGGATCGTCGATCCCTTCCTCGGACATGACAAACCTTTCTCGCGCCTTCAGCGCTCTTCCTTGGGCCGCATCGAATGCGGCAAGTAATGGGCCACGAACCCTTTTTCTTTGAGCCAGGCCGCGAGCAATTCGCGCCGCTTCGGCTCTTCGAGCCCCGATTCTTCGAGGCCGAGATCCACAGCGATGCTCGCCACGAGCGAGCATCGCTGCTCCCCGGGCGAGAGCTTCGCCTTCTCCGTCTCTTCCTTGCAGACCCGGAACACCGCCTCGTACTTTTCGAGCATCACCTTGGCCTGCGCTTCCTTCGAGCACCCGAGGGCGAGCATGGGCAAGGCGAGGACGAGCGCGGCGACGGCGCGCAAGGAGGGGTTTTTCATGAGGGCCGGTGGTCCTGCCGTTCGAGCGGCAGCGCACCGTACACGAGGGCGAGGGCAAACGGAAGGGCCGGCCGGATCTAGCCGCGGCGGAGAACCACGGCCGCCTGCGGTTCGAGCACGCGGAACGTGAACGACTCGGTCAGGAAGAGCTCGACCCGCTGTTTTTCGTGGTACGCGTAGCCGATCGAGAGATCCTGCCCGACCGTGAGCTCGAAATCGCCGCCGCGCACGGAGAGCAGCACCGCGCCCGAGAGCGCAGGCGCCCACACGACCGGGTGATCGATGATCTGTCGCTCGATACGCTTCAAGATCGGATACCCGTCGTCCGAGCCCGCCGCGAGCTCGTCGTATTCACGCGAGCCGGCCACGAGCACATAAGGGCCCGTGACGCCGGCCGACCGGAGGACCTCCTGCGCCTGCACGACCGCGGCCGGGAACGCGGTGACGTTCGGAATGCGCACCGGCGCGTGCGGGCTCTTTTGCACGATGCCGTGGATGTCCCCCTCGGCATATCCATGAAAAATGGCGCCGTCCTCGACCCGCGCGATCCGCTCGGCCGCCTGCACGACCGCGGACATGTCGAGATCGACGGCGGCGCGCGCCGCCGCGTCGAGGTCCGCGAGGTCGAGCGAGATGGGCGTGCGCAATTCGAGGAGCGGCTGCGACGTGCGTTGGCCGATGGACACGCCGGGCACGGGGCCCTCGCCGAGCGGGCGGAGCCGGCCCGTATTGACCGACGCATATCCCCAGCCGAACGGGCCGCGGAAATCGACGAGCTTGCGCGCCGCGAGGCTCAACTGGAGCACGCGCCGCGCCTCCGCGTCGATGAGCGCGAAGGCCTCGGGCAGGATCGGAGCGAGGTCACGACGAAGCAGATCCAGGGCCACGATTCACCTCCTCCTCAAGCTGGCAATGCCGAGCCCACGACCCGCGCCGGCGCGCGGCGGCGAGGGCGCAGGCGGTGGGGACGCCCCCGCCCTCGCCCCTTGCGCTTCACCCGCTTGTTTTCTCTCTTCGCTCGCCTCGATCTCGGTGATCGGGACGTCCTTCAGCAAGTAGGTGCGGATATTCTTGTCGAATAAGGGATCCTGCCGGCGGATCCATTCGAGGTTCATCATCGCGTGCTCGATCTCCTCGGCACGGTTGTGCAAGAGGACGGCTTTGAGCTCCGCGTCGTTCGTGACCTCGGCGCGCTGCGCGTACCAATCGATGGCCTCGAGCTCCTCGATGAGGGACCAGAGCGCTCGGTGCATGTCGCGAGCCGCGGGCGACAGGACGTCGTACGGCTCGTGGTAGGTCTCGCTGCCCATACCCTTCGGATGCCGAAGTCGGGGCGCGCGTTGCGGAGCGTCGAGGGCAAAGGCCGCGCAGGCAAACGCGGCCGGCGATCAGTAGTGGATGCGCGTCCCCTGCGTCTGGATCTGCCCGGCCCCCTGCTTGATCGCCGTCGCGAGCAGGAAGATCGACACCGGCAGGAGCACGGCCGCGAGGACGTGCATGCCCATCGTGAGGACCTGCGTGAGCGTGAACATCGTCCCGAGCCTCATGCCGGCGAAGCTCAACGCGAAGCTCAAGAGCTGCCGCAAGATCGAGGCAAACGCGATGAGCGCCCCCGCGCCCGCGAGGCAGAACCCCGCAGGGCCATGCACCTTCTTCACGGTGCCGAGCCCCACGGTGACGAGGCCGACCCCGAGCAGCGTCAGCACGGCGACGCTCGCGAGACTGAGCAAGCCCGCTCCGACGCCGCTCATCCCGCCCATGCCCCACCGCCCTTCTGCTGCGGCCGCGTCTCCGCGAGCGTGTACGCTCCAAACGCGATCCCGCCGAAGAACACCACGCTCGTGCCGATCGAGATCACGCTGTTGAGCGCGTTCCACATCATGATCGCGTCAAAGCCGGCGTTCGCCATGATCGCGTCGACGATGAAGTCGAGCACGAGGCCAAAAAGCCGCACGCCCCCAGCGCCCGCGAAGACGAACCCTGCATTCTGGTTCACCGGCCGCACAACGACGAGCCCGAGCACGAGTACGGCGATGGCCACGAGGACATGCACCCCCGTGGCGAGGCCGCCGATCACTGACAAAAAGCCGCGTTCTGCGGGGTCCATCCCATCCTCCCTCGCGCCGCTTGGCGCTCCTTCGACGAACGGGCCCGACAGTACACGCGTCCGAGACACACCGCGAGAGGAGAAGGCTCTCGATCGGACCGGCACGAATTCATGCTACGACGCGCGCCGTGTCCCTCCCCGCCGGGCTCGCCGTCCTCGCGCTCGCCGTCCTGCTCGGCGGCATCGCCGCGATCTGGCGTGACCACGGGCAACGCGTCATGCCGGGGCTCGGGACGTTCGCGATGGTCGCGTCGGCCGCGGTCGCGCTCCTGCACCTCTTGCCCGAGGCCATCGCCGAGGCCGGCTGGCTAGCGCTCGGAGCTGCGGCGGCCGGCTTCCTCGTGCCGTTTTTGATCGAACGGCTCATGCCCCAGCGGAACGGGCACGCGGACGGTCCCACGCTCGTCATGGGCTACGCCGCGGTGCTCCTGCATCAGGCCGGCGAGGGCACGGCCGTCGCCTCGCTCTCGCGCGCGGGCGAGCTTCACCCGACGATCGTGCTCGCGATCGCGGGGCACACGGTGCCGCTCGCGATGGTGGTGGCGATCCAGGCGCTCGACCACGTGGCGAGGCCAAAGAGCAAGGTCGTCGCGGCGCTCTCGCTCGTCGGCTGCGCGCTCTCGACCACGGTCGGGGCGATGTCGCTCGACCTCGTGGGCGCGGCGCGCATCGCGTCGATCCGGCCGTGGCTCGTGGCGGCGGTGGCGGGGCTCTTGCTGCACGCGCTCTCGCACGCGCCGAAGGTGGGCGAGGAGGGCGCGCGGAGCCGGGTGACGGAGATCGTGGCAGGGCTCGTGGGGCTCGCGCTCGCGCTCGTGAGCCTGGAGCACGACGGCTGGGTGCTCTACCTCGGCTGGCCTTTGCGGGTGCTCGGCCTCGTGGTGCTCGTCGCCGCGGTCGTCGCGAAGGGGCTCGTCACGGGCGCGCGAACGGTCGCGGAACATCCGCTCCGATCGGACGGACGAGATCCTCGGGCCGGATGAGCCACGTCGGCTCGGGGACCTGCTCGAGCTCGTAGAATCCGCCGCAAAAGACCTCGTGCGGGCACGTCTCGCAGACAGCCTTTTTCACGCGCCGCTCGCGCAGATACTCGAAGAGGTTCACCTCCTCGTTGTTCACGAAGAGCATGTGCCGTTCGAGCTTGAGCATGTCGCCGAGGAGGAACGCCTCGTAGCCGGGCATGAAGCAGAAGGGCAGGTTGATGACCTGGATCTTCATGCGATCGCGGAAGTCGTCGATGACGCGTTTCGTCTCCTCCGCGGCGACACTCGTGTCGGGGCAGACCGAGCTCGTGGCGCGGCCGAAGGGCGTGAGGAACTGGATGTTGAACCAGCGCAGGCCGAGATCGAAGACGAGCGCGGCGACGTCGTGGAGCTTCTTGTGGTTCGACTTCGTGAGCGTGATGTTGGCCCCGAGCTCGACGCCGGGCGGCGCGAGGCGGACGAAGTGTTTCACGCCGGCGACGGTCTGATCGAAGGCCTCGGCGACGCCCACGTTCTGCGCGTGCGTCTGCGCGTCGGGGCCGTGGATGCTCGTGAGGATCGAGGTGACGCCGGAGTGGACGAGCTTCTTCGCGTAGTCCTCGTAGCTCGACATGCGCGCGTTCGTGGTGACGTTGACGCGCTCGTAGCCGATGCGGCGGGCGAAGCCGACGAGGCGGACGAGGTTCGGGTTGAGCGTGGGTTCGCCGCCGTCGAAGTCGAGGAGCGTGACGCCGAGCTTGCGGTACTTCACGAGCAGCTCGCGCTGCCTGTCGAGGTCGCCGTCGAACTGCGTGCGCGTGCCGGTCGCGCAGAAGGTGCAGCGATTGTTGCACTTGTAGGTGACGTTCATGATCACCTTCTTCGGGCCCTGCGAGGCGCCGATGCGCTGATCGAACGTCCACTTGAAGCGGCGAAGGTCGTCCTCGGTGAAGGCGTCGGTCTCGATCGTCGGCGCTTGCTGGAAGCGCGGGCCCCAGTCGTTCACGACGGGCAGCGCGCGGCCTTTTTTCTTGGCCTCGGCGCCGAGGCGCGTGCCGGGCAGGGGCGTGGCGAACTGGACGCTCGGGAACGCGCCCGTCTCCTCGAAGAGGTCGAGCGCGAAGGCGAGCGTGCCGTTGATGTCGCGCTTCGTCTCGCCGGGCAGGCCGATCATGAAGTGCACGAGCATCGGGAGCGCGGCCGCCTGCGCGAGCTTCGCCGCTTCCTTGATGGCGCCAAGGTCGAGCTGTTTGTCGACCACCTCGTCGACGACGCGCTGCACGCCGCTCTCGGCGCTCACGCTGAGCGTGGTCATCCGATCCTTCATGGCCTCGACGTGGCGCGGAAGGACGTAGTCAGCGCGCACGCCGTTCGGGATCTCGAAGCGCAGATCGTGCTTTTCGAGCAGGTCGAGCACGGCGTCGAAGTGCCGCTCGTTCACGTTGACGAGCTCGTCGAGCAGGTGCACGCGGCGCACGCCACGCGCGGCGAGGTCGCCGAGGAGGCGGTCGAGGTAGGCGGGGGCGTAGCGGCGCTGGGTCTTCGGCGCCACGAGCTCGCCGTCTTTGCGGGCCGTGGGGTTCGAGGAGCAGTGGACGCAGCGGTAGGGGCAGCCGCGGCTCGTGAGGATCGGCGCGCTCGTTCCGTCGATCGGGAAGGCCCAGTGAGGCCGGCCGAGGCCGCGGATCGTGGCCTCGTGGAAGGCGAAGTAGGCCGGCAGATCGACGAGGTCCCACGCGGGCAAGGGCAGGTCGTCGAGACGGGGCGGCTCCTCGGGGACGAGGGCGAAGGGCTCCTGGGGCCGGCCTTGTCGTTCGAGATCGGAAAAAACCCGCGCGAGTACGCCTTCGGCCTCGTACCGGATCAAGACGGAGACCTCGGGGTAGGCGGCGAGGATCTCGCTCGACGGGACGTCGACGACGTGCTGGCCGCTCTGGTAGAGGTCTGCCAAGACCATGGGACGATCCGGACGATGCGCGGCGAGACCAGCGAGGAGCTTCCCAAGCAGATCGTCGCGCGAGGGCGGCCGATGAAACGGCGTGTACGCGACGAGGACGGCGTCGGCCTCGGCCGAAACCCGCGCGAGGACCTTGTCGAGCGAGGCGCCGAGCCGCACGTAGCCCGCGTCGTCGTCGTGGCTCGCGAGCGTCGCGCCCTCCATCGCGAGCGCGTCGACGAGGTCGACCTCGAAGCCCGACGCGCGCAGGACGGCGGCGGCCTGGAGGGCGCCGAGGTCCGCGAAGTACGGGTAGTCGATGAAGTCGCGCGAGACGCGGATCGGAGGGAAGACGATCGCGATGCGAGACATCCGCCGTATCGTATAAGGGAAGGGCTCCGCATGGCGAAGGTTGTTTCCCCGAAAAAAGTGGCCGCTCTGTCCGTCGCCCTCACCTGCACGATCCTGTCGTGGGCTTCGCCGTCGAACGCGCAGCAAGGGCCGCGCGGCGGCCGGAGCACGACGGAGGCGCAAGCCGAGGCGAAGAAGGAAGAGGCCGGGATCCGGACGCTCGGGACGAGCGGCATGGAAGACCAGAACGACCCGACGTTACGCGCAGTGACGTCGGAGCGTCGGAGCAGCTTCACGTTCGGGCTCGCGATCGGCGCGTCGCTCGGCAGCGCCTCGGGGTTCCCGAACGACCCGACGAAGATCGGGCTCCTGCGCTACTACACGGACACCGGGATCGGCGCGGGCTTCAGCGCACGCGCGTGGGCGGGCGCGGCGCTGCGGGACTTCTTGACGTTCGGCCTGACCTTCGGGGCGATCGGGCTCGACGCGGGCGACAAGGTGTTTTTCAGCGGGATGGTCGGGTTTCACACCGAGATCTTCCCGCTCTACACGCTCGGCGGGTCGCTGCGTGATCTCGGGCTGATGGCGGAGACGGGCGTAGGGACGGCGATCGTGACG
This sequence comes from Polyangium sorediatum, assembly GCF_029946465.1. Lineage (NCBI taxonomy): Bacteria > Pseudomonadati > Myxococcota > Polyangiales > Polyangiaceae > Polyangium > Polyangium sorediatum. The sequence continues at coordinate 154,226 of NZ_JARZHI010000017.1, read as the reverse complement.
CCGGCCGACGATCAGGACACGTTGCTCGTCGACGGAGGTCTGACCTCGGCGCTCGGGCTCGGGGTGTTTTACGAGGGATTCCGGTTCGGGTCGAAGCTCGGAATGGGGCCGTACCTGGCGTACGATTACATGTACGGAAACTCGATCCGCGGCGGCGCGTTCGTGCTCGGGTGGCGGACGGCGCTTTATCCGCGGCACAAGTGATCCGCGGCGGCGCGGATTCACGCCCCCACGAACACCTCGTCCCACTCTTCCTCGCCGAGCAGCCATTCGAGCGCCTTGCGTCGCTCCAGGATGACGTTCGGCTGGACCTTGCCCGGCAAGCTCATTCGCTTGCGCGCGGCGATCTCGACGCCGCGGTGCAAGCAGCGGGCGAGGTCGCAGGCGGAGAGGACCTCCTCGTGACGGCGCAATCGGCTGCGCTTGCGCAAGGCGCGCACGTCGCGGGCGTCGTCGAGCTCGCCGAAGATCATGGCGAGCTCGGGGCCACAAATGCGCGCGTAATCGAGGGCCCGGAAGAGCGAGGAGGCCCAGCCGAGCGCCCAGAGCGCCTCCATGCGGTCGAGCAGGCCCGCGGGCACGTCCTCGGCGCGCCCTTCGAGGACACGCGCCTCCGAGGGGGAGAGCGAGCCCGTGATGCCGATTTCGGAGACCCAATCGGAGGCGATTTCGGGCGGCATGCCGGAGGCGCACGCGATCACCGCGTCGAGCGCGAGCATGCGGTCGACGACCTCGTCCTTGTCCCGTAAAACCCCGCGGTCCGTGAGCAGAGGCAAGCTCACGTCGACCGGATACCCGAGCCGCCGCGCCATGAAGAGCGAGCGCTGGCGGATCATGCGCAGCGCCTCGCCATCCACGGGCGAATCCCCCGGCGCGCGGCCCCCCGGCGCCTTCATGGTTTCCCCGCCCAGACCGCGGAGACAATACGCTCGTGCCCGCCGAGGTCTTTTTGGACTTCGATCGCGGAGAACCCCTGCGCCGCGAAGAGCGCGCTCACGTCCGGCGCCTGGCCGGCCATGACCTCGACCGCGAGCACGCCGCCCGGGGCGAGGTGACGCGGCGCCTCCTCCGCGATGCGCCGAAGGATCACGAGCCCATCCGCGCCGCCCGAGAGCGCGAGCCGCGGCTCGAACCCGCGCACGTCCACCATGAGCGTGTCGATCTCGGCCTCCGGGATGTACGGCGGGTTCGCCGTGATGAGGTCGAACACGGCGTTGCGGCCTTCGAGCGCAGAGAAGAGGTCGGAGACGCCGATCGCGCAGTTCGTGGCGCCGAGGCGCACGACGTTCTCCCGCGCGACCGTGGCCGCGTCGGGCGAGAGGTCGAGGCCGAGCACACACGTGGTCGGGCGCTCGCGCGCGAGCGAGATCGCGACGCAGCCCGAGCCCGTGCAAAGGTCGAGCACGCGCGCCGCGAGGTCGAGGTGACGCGTGCGCGCGAGCGCGACCTCGACGAGCGTCTCGGTGTCGGGGCGCGGGACGAGGACACGTCGATCGACACGGAAAGGCCTGCCGTAGAACTCGCGCACGCCGAGCAGGTACGCGATCGGCTCGCCGCTCCGGCGGCGCAGGAAGAGCTCGCGGTACCGCGCGAGCTCGGCCTTGTCGAGCGGGCGCTCGGCGTCGACGAGGAGCTTGATGCGATCGATACGAAGGACGTGGCAGAGCAAGAGCTCGGCATCGAGGCGCGCCGAGGAAAAGCCTCGCTTCTTGAGGTCGTCCACCGCCCACGCGAGCACGCGGCGGATCGTCCACGCCTCGCCCGGCGCCTCGCCGCGCGTCGCCGTCACGGGCGGCCGCCTGCCTCGGCCGCGCGGCGGATCGCGTCTGCGACCACGCCCTCGACCTCACGCCGGATCTCGTCGCGCCGCTCGGGCGTGGCCGCCTCGAAGCGGAGCACGAGCACGGGCTGCGTGTTCGACGCGCGGCAGAGGCCCCACGCGCCCTCGCCGAAGTCGAAGCGCCCGCCGTCGATGTCGAGCACGGGCCGCTTGCCGCGGTAGTGCGCGACGACGTCCGCGACGACGGAAAACTTGAGCGCGTCGGGGCAATCGACGCGGATCTCCGGCGTGGCGAAGGTCGGCGGCACGTCGGCGAGCAGCTCGCGCAGCGTCTTGCCCTCGGAGGCGACGATCTCCACGAGGCGCACCGTGGCGTAGACCGCGTCGTCGAAGCCCGGCCAGCGGTCGGCGAAGAACATGTGGCCGCTCATCTCGCCGGCGAGGAGCGCGTGTTCTTCCTTCATCTTCGTCTTGATGAGCGAGTGCCCCGTCTTCCACACGAGCGGCCGCCCGCCGTGCTTCTCGATGTCGGCGTAGAGCGTCTCGGAGCACTTCACCTCGCCGAGGATGGTGGCGCCGGGATGTTCGCGGAGCAGGGCGCGGGCGTAGAGCAGGAGCAGCTTGTCCCCCCAGATCACCTCGCCCGTCTCGTCGATCGCTCCCACGCGATCGCCGTCGCCGTCCCACGCGACGCCAAACGTGGCGCCCGTGGCGAGCACGCGATCGCGCAGCGCGGCGAGGTTCGCCGGTACCGTGGGGTCGGGGTGGTGGTTCGGGAAGGTGCCGTCGATGTCGCAATAAAGGGCTTCGGGCGAGAGCCCGAGCGCCGAGAGGGTCGCGACGCCGAGCGGACCCGCCGCGCCGTTGCCGGCGTCGATGACGAAGCGGACGTCGGTGCGGGCGAGGCGGCTCGATCGACGCACGGACTCGATGTACGGGTCCACGACGCTGGTCTCGCTGAGCTTGCCGCGCGTGGCGGGCGGCTCGGCGAGGGCGACGCCCTGCTCGATGAGGTCGGCGAGGGCCTGGATGTCGGCGCCGTAGAACGAGCTCTTGCCGCGCATCATCTTGAAGCCGTTGTCGGGCGCGGGGTTGTGGCTCGCGGTGATCATGATCGCGCCGTGCGTCTCCAGGTGATGCGCGGCGAAGTAGAGCATCGGCGTCGGGCCCACGCCGACGAACACGACGTCGGCGCCGCCCGCGAGCAGGCCCTCGGAGAGCGCCGCGAAGAGGCGATCGCTCGACAGGCGGCCGTCACGCGCGACGGCGACGCGCGGTGTGGGGTTCGGGGCAGAGGACGCCGAAGGCGATCCGGAGCCCCGAGCGCTGACAACGTCCTTACGAAGGACGAACGCGAAGGCGCGGCCGAGCTCGCGGGCGAGGTCGTCCGAGAGGTCTCGATCGGCGACGCCGCGGATGTCGTACTCGCGGAAGATGTGGCGCGGGATCTTCATGAGGATGCGTACTCGCCGGCCGATTTGGCACGTCGGGCGAGGGAACGAAACCCCAAAGTTCGCCTGTGGCCGGGGCCGCTCGCTGCACACAGCCGCGGCACGTGTGGGGAACGCGGATTGCACGTTCGGCCGGGCGTGAACCGTCTCAGCGACCAGGATCTGAGGGCGACGGGCACGACGATGATGCCCGTGGATCAACAGCGGCGAGCGCTCGAGCACAGGCTGGAGCTGGCGAAGGAGCGCCTCGTCGCGGATCTCAGTCGTGTCTCGTCGATGCTGAAATCGAGCGCCGGTTCGATGCGCAAGAACATCGTGCGCGCCGCGGTCACGATCGGTGGGCTCTTGCTGCTCGGGATCGTGACGGCCGTGGTGCGTCGGCGTCGGCGCCTCGTGTGGCGCTCGCTGTGAAGGAGAACGAGCCATGAACCAGGAGCGACCATCCAACGGGAACGGGCACGCGCGCCTGCGCGTCTCGCCGAAGACGCCACCCGAGATCACGGAGCGCGCGCTGCCGCCGATCGCGCGGCGGCCGGCCGGCGAGGGGATGTCGACCGGAGAGGCGATCGCCGCCGTCGCGCGGGACACGATCGACGTGGCGACGGAGCTCGTGCGCGACGGCATCGCGCTCGGGAAGCTCGAAGCGCAGCGCACCGTGAGCGAGATGGTGCCGCGCGTGGTGTGGGGCGTCGTGGCCTTCACCTGCGGGGCCGCGGCCACCGTGATCGCGGTGATCGCGGTGATGATCGGGCTCGGGGCGATCATCCCCTCGGTCGCGGGCAGGCTGGCGATCCTCGCGGGTGTGCTGTTCGTGGTCGCCTTCTTCGGCGCGGTGCGCGCGATGCGCTCGGGTCGGGCGAGCGCGACGATGCCGATCAGCGCGACGGAGTCGCCGATCGAGGAGGGCGTGCACAAGGCGGAGCTGCCCGGCGTGACGCTCCCGGGCGAGCCGGGCCGATCGCGGCCGATGATCGGGCCGTAGTCGCCCTACTCGAAGTCGTTGTAGCCGACCGGCGGCTCGGCGAGTTTCGCGACCTTCGCAGCGCCGCGGAAGACGTAGTCCGAGTAGCTGTAGGGCCCATCGGACCACACGAAAAAATCCTCGCCAAGCTCGCCGCCCGGGGCGCCGTCGAGCAGCTCCGGTGCGGCGAGGACCGGGCCTTCCTGGAAGACGGGCGCGGAGGCAGAGACCTCTTCGCCCGCTTCTTCCATCGCTTCGAGCGCGCCGCGATGCCGATCGGCGTCGAGCTCGTCGACGGGGAAGAGCTCCCAGTCGAGCAGGACGAGCTCGGGGTGCGGAGGCTCGTCGGCGGAGGCCTCGAACGGCGTGTGGGTCGCAGGCGGCAAGCCCGTCTCGGCGAGGGCCGCGCGGAGGGCTTGTTTGTAGCGCTCGGCGGTCTCGCCCGGGGTCCAGAAGGCGCGGAAGACGGCGCAGACGTCGTCCGCGGTGGCCGATCGCCAGAGCGAGGGATCACGGGACGCGATCTCGAGCCCCTTCTCCCGGCTGCGCCGCGCGGCGAAGGCTTGGGCGTGCGGGGCGAAGGCGGGGAGGTCGGCGAGGGCGCGATCGACGGTCCAGTGGATGCGATGATCGACCTCGCGGACGTAGCGGTGTTTGCCGAGGGCGCGGAGGAGGCGCTCGATCTCTTCGAGCGTGCGCGCGGAGAAGGACCAGGCGAGCATCATGGGGCTTTGGGCTTCAGTCGTTGCAGGAGGTACGGGCGCCGATCTTCGTCGCGCCGACGTCGACGGTGCAGCGCGTGACGCAGGCGTCGATCATGGCGGCCTTCGTGTCGACGCACATGCGCTGGCAGGCGTCGCGGAGGGCGGCCTTCATGACCGGCCCCTTCTCGTCGCCCTCGCCGCGCGCCGTGCCCTTGAACGTCCCGGTGCCGGCGGTGATCTCGGTCGTGCACTCGACGCCGCGCTTGCAGCCGGCGAGGAGCGAGAGGGCGAGCGGGAGTACGAGGAGCAAGCGAGGGTTCGTCTCGAAGGCCTTCCGGTTCACGGCGCGGAAGATAGCGCAGGACGCGGACGAGCAGGAGCAGGGCGCGCGATGATATGAGTGCGGGTCGCCATGGACCTCGCCCTTTGCATCTCGCTGACCCCGAAGGACACCTCGCACCTCGGCGACGAGGACCTGGCCGAGCTCGACAGCCCGGAGCTTCGGGACGCGGTCGTCCGGGCGCTCGAGCGGCTCGGCACCGTGCGCGTGTGGGACACCACGACGCTCTCGCCGAAGGAAATCGCCGCGGAGCGCCGGCCGGACCTGATCTTCAACCTCTCCGAGGGGATCTACGGGACCGGCCGGGAAGCCCAGGCCCCTGCCCTCTTCGAATGGTTGCAATGGCCGTATGTGGGCAGCGACCCGGTGACGCTCGGGATCACGCACGACAAGTGGTACACGAAATGTATCCTCGACCGTGCGGGCATTCCGACGCCCCGCGCGGCGGTGATGCATCGGCCGCTCGATCGCGCGCTCGGCCTCGCGTATCCGGTGATCGCAAAGCCGGTGGCGGAGGGGGCGGGCAAGGGGATTTACGATGCCAACGTGGTCGACGACGACGCGGCGCTCGCGGCCCTCGTGAGCACGTACCTCGATCGATATCGCCAGCCGCTGCTCGTCGAGGAGTTCTTGCCGGGCCGGGAGTTCACGGCCGCGGTGATCGGCAATCGGGGCTCGTTCGAGGTGCTGCCGCTCGTGGAGATTGATTTCACCGCCATTCCGCGGAGCCCGCGGCGGGTGTATGGCTACGAGGCGAAGTTCACGTGGCACAGCACGAAGCACATGCTCTGCCCGGCGAAGGTCGACAGCGGGCTTCAGCGGGACATCGAGTCGCTCGTGATCGGGACGTGCGAGGTGCTCGGGATTCGCGACTGGGCGCGGGTGGACCTGCGGCTCGACGGCGCGGGAAAACCGTACGTGCTGGAGGTCAACCCGCTGCCGGGCATTTACCCGGACCTCGATTATATTTCGTGCTTCACGAAATCAGCGTATGCCGCGGGGATGACGTTCGAGGGGCTGGTCGAGCGGCTGGTGCGGACGGCGATGGAGCGGTATCGGTCGGATTGGTTCTTGCCGCACAAGGTGGGGCGTCGGAGCGACGGCGGCTGATACCTCGCTGGGCATCACGCGCAGCGCTCCATCCCCCATACTTCGGCCCGCCTTGCAAGGGGTGGAAACCCACCCCTCCACCGAATGTTCCCTTGCGTTACTTTCCGGCCGCTCGAGCCGGCCCGCATGGCGATCCACTTCGCCACGCTCGCCCCGGCCGAAAAGGAAACCTGCATGAGACACATTCGCTTCTTCGCGACGTTCAGCTTCGCCGTGCCTGTCGCGCTGCTCGCCGGCGGCTGCAGCAGTACACCGGACACGATGGACGGCCGCACCGACGACCCCATCGGCGAGGCCGCGCAGCCCCTCGAGTCCTGCTACGGGGACCACCCCCAGCCCACGGGCTTCTGGGCGGGCGCGGGCAACGCCGACGACGTGTATGGTGCGCTCAACGGGACGCTGGGCAGCGGGGTCACCTTCGCCACCGGCCAGGTTGGCCAGGCCTTCGTCTTCAATGGCGCCAACGACGTCCAGATCCCCGACGCTGCCGCGCTGACCTTCCCCAGCACGTTGTCGATCGAAGCCTGGATCAACCCCACCAACGTCACCCCGCTGCAGGTCATCGTCAGCAAGAACCGCGGTGCTGGCGGGACGGGGTACGCCATGACCATCAGCAACGGCAGGCTGGGGTTTGGCATGAACAACGGCACCAACTTCTCGGTTGCCAGCAGCGGCACGATTTCCCCCAACACGTGGACGCACGTGGCCGTCACCCGCAACGTCAGTGTGGTGAAGCTCTACATCAACGGCGTCCTCGACACGACCGCCACGAATGCCTTCAACGGTGTCTTGCTCGACAGCAACAGGCCCCTGACCATCGGCAGCGAGGACACGGTCGGGGGTCGTTTCTTCACGGGCCTCATCGACGAGCCGGCTGTCTGGGATGACGTGCTCACGGACGCGCAGATCGCCGGCATCCATGCTGCCGGCGCGGACGGCAAGTGCCACTGCGCTCCGGGCCTCTGCACGACCGGCAAAGTCTGCTCCCAGACCCCGAGCAGCTACACCTGCGACTGCCCCGCGGGCTACTTCGGCACCGCGTGCGAGCTGACCCTGTGCACCGGCGTCACCTGCACGGCGCTCGATCAGTGTCACGTGCCCGGCACGTGCGACATCATGACCGGCCTCTGCTCGAACCCGGTGGCGACCGATGGCACTGCATGCAACGACGGCGACACCTGCACCACCGAATCCTGCCAGAGCGGGGTCTGCACCGGCGAGCGGCTGAGCTACTCCGGGACCGGGCCGCAGCATTGGTGGAAAGCGGACGGGAACACGACCGACTCGGCCGGCAGCGCGAACGGCACGATCTCTGGCGGCGTGACGTACACCCCCGCCGTGCTGAACCAGGGGTTCTCGCTCGACGGCACCAACGGGCGCGTGACGTTCAACTCCACCGGCGCCTATCCGGGCACCGGCCCCCTGACGGTCTCGGCCTGGATCAGCACGAGCGCGACCGGCGCCGACCAGGCCATCGTCAGCCTCTATGATTGCGGCGGGTTGTGCCTCCCGCTGCTTTCGCCGGCCTACATCGATCTGCGGGTCTCGGCGACGGGCAAACTCGTGGGGTCGATTCGCGGGGCTTCCAACGTGACCCACACCGTGACGGGGACGACGACGATCAACGACGGCCAGTTCCATCATGTGGCCTACGTTCGTGACACGTCCGCGCTGCTGCTCCGCATCTTCGTCGACGGCGTGGCCGACGGCACGGTGGCGATCACCGCCGACAACATCGCAGACACCGACCTCGAGATGGATCCCATCCAGGTCGGGGCCAAGCGTATCGCGGCGTCGACGGCCTCGAATACATACTTCGCAGGCACCATCGACGACGTTCGTTGGTACCAAGCAGCCTTGACGGCCTCGGATATGTTCAGCCTGACCTGCGAGCCGGAGGACTGCTCGCCCAACCCCTGCCAGAACGGCGGCACCTGCGTGGACGGGGTGAACAGCTACACCTGCACCTGCGCGGCCGGCTGGACGGGGACGAACTGCGAGACGCCGCCCTGCCCGTGCGAGGCGCTGCCCGCATGGCAGGAGGTCGTCGCCACCAACCAGTTCGACGACTGCTTCTCCTACCCGCCGGACATGGTCTATCTGCGTGGTGTTGCGCAGTGGTACGACTCCAACGGCGGCGCCATCCGCACGGGAATGTGGAGTCAGACCCCCAATCCCGAGTTCGGGAGCCCCCAACAATGTGGAGCCGTGTCGGTCTCCTACGGCTTGCAGACTGTCGACAACATCTCCAACACCCAGTTGGCCGCGTGCCAAGATGCCGTCGTGGCCGTCGGAGCGGGGATGTGCCAGTAATCGCCTGGCTGCGTGAGCCGCCGGCGTCCCGCTCTACCAACGACAACGCCTGCTTCTGAGCGGTTCATCCACCCGAGGCCGGGCTCGCACCCCGCGGGAGAGGAGCCTCCCCGGCCTCATTCCCCATCCGCGCCCACAGCCCGCCCAGCTCGGCGGCGCTGCCCACCGCCAGCTTCTTCATGGCCCGGGCCCGGTGCTTCTCCACAATCCCCTCGGAGATGCCGAGCTCGGCCGCGACCTGCTTGTTGAGCAGCCCTCGCGCCACGAGCGCGCACACCTCGCGCTCGCGCGGCGTGAGCAGGGAGATGCGCGCGCCCACCGCGCCTGCCTCGTTTGCGCTCGGCGGCCGTGATCTCGCGAGCGTGGCGGCCAGCGTGGAGCCCCGATGGGCGCGGAACGCCTTGTCGATCGAGCGCCCGCTCGCGTCGGTGATCCCGCAGAGCTCGCGCATCGACACCGGGCGGGGCCCGGCGGCCTCGACGTATTCCTCGACCCTGCGGACCGCGCCTATGCCGGCGCTCGGCGTGGGGATTTGGAGCAGATGGGCATAGTCGTGCGCCTGGCCCAGGAGGAGCGCGCACACGAGGGTCTCGCCGAGAGGAGCTGTGAGCCGCGGATCCTGGAACATCACGGATCCCTTCTCGAGCTCTCGTCCCAGGAAGAGGCCCATTTGCCGGAGGGATTCGCCGTAGCCGGCTTGGGTGTCCATGGAGAGCGCGAACAGCGGCGGCCTGTGCACGGTCCGGCCCGTGAGCGCCTCCAGCTCGGCCTGCAGGTAGGCGGGGTCGATGCGCAAGGTGACCGAGCGGACGCCATCCGCCAACTTCAAGACGAGGGGGTGTCCTGACGTGAACACGACCGCGCCGCCTTCCTGCGTGATGTCGGCTGCGGCCTTGTGCGAAGCCGCGTGCCCGCTTTTGTCGGTGAGTAAGACTACGACGTAGCTCGCGGGCACGACGCGCATGATGGTCCCACCGCTGCTCCCCCCGCGGCTGAAGGCGACGGGGCCCGTGCCGGCGAAGCTGGCCCGCCACGCGAACCGCTTTGGGTCCACGGCATCGAGCTGCGACTCACCGTACGCCTGGCGGAAGATGGCGCGCGCCTCGTCAAGATGGCGCGTTTCCACGAGCTTGTAGGGGCTAGGGCCCGACGAAGCGGCATCGCTGGTCATGGAGACGGATGCGATCTTACGTGAACCGAGCTCGGAGGTCGGGTTCGAGCTTCGCGCGAGCGACTGTGCCCATCGCGCGAGCCTCGTTGTCCTTCGCGCGAGTCTCGTTGTCCTTTACGCGAGCCTCGTCGCCCTTCGCGCGAGCCTCGTCGCCCTTCGCGCGAGCCTCGTCGCCCTTCGCGCGAGCCTCGTCGCCCTTCGCGCGAGCCTCGTCGCCCTTCGCGTGAGCCTCGTTGTCCTTCGCGTGAGCCTCGTTGTCCTTCGCGCGAGCGACTGTGCCCTTCGCGCGAGCGACTGTGCCCTTCGCGCGAGCCTCGTTGTCCTTCGCGCGAGCGACTGTGCCCATCACGCGAGCGACTGTGCCCATCACGCGAGCCTCGTTGTCCTTCGCGCGAGCGACTGTGCCCATCACGCGAGCGACTGTGCCCTTCGCGCGAGCGACTGTGCCCTTCGCGGGAGGCCCGCGCCTCACCCGCCGACGAGGCACTCGGGGTTGCAGCGCTCGGCGATGCAAGCGTCGAGTCGCGTAGCCTCATCGGAGGGCTCGAAATGCTCGCCGCACCTGGCGAGGCAGGTCTTGATCATCACAGCGCGGTCGCTGTCTTCAAGCACGGGCATCCCGGCGGGAAGCGGCTTGCGGCATCCCATGCGGCACCCGAGCGCCTGGGCCGTGCTGGCGCTGAAGGCCACAGGCGGAGAACAGCAACGAGACGTGACGCACGGAGCACAGGACGCGGACAGGGCCTTCGTCATCGTGCACGCGGCGACAGGGTCGGGGCTCGCCGGCGCCGGGCGCGCCTCCTCGATGGGCATGCTTGTCGAGGCCGAGGCGGGCGCGGGGGTCGGGGCGGCCACGGGGCTCGGCTCCGAACCGCCACACGCGACGAGGAAACCTCCCAGGAGGGGGCCAAAATGAAGTTTCATCCGCCCACGGTAGCACTCTCGCGCGGGTCCCCTGCACGGCGGCGGCTGCACCGGCAGAGAAGCGGGCGAACCCGTGTGAGGCGCGTGTTGGGATGAAGCGGCCACCTGCATGAAAGAGCTGCCCGGACCGCTCGTGCTTCACGAAATCGGCGTATGCCGCGGGGATGACGTTCGAGGGGCTGGTCGAGCGGCTGGTGCAGACGGCGATGGAGCGGTATCGGTCGGATTGGTTCTTGCCGCACAAGGTGGGGAGGCAGCAGGAGGGCGCGTGATGCGCTGTTTCCGGCAGGCCAGCACGTAAAGGTCCGAACCGACCTCCGAGGTCACCTTCGGGCTCCTCGCCGAGCTCAGGCGGTGATGCGCACGAAGAACGAGCTCACTTGGCGAGAGCAGCAGCAGCTTCGAGCTGTGTGTCGATCCCGGCCGCGAGATCCGACGCCTTGAAGTCGACCACCACGTCGATGGGCGCGGCGCCTTCCATCGACTCGCCGGTCGCCGTGTCCACGCAGTGCGCGCCGGAGATGAACGAGAGGATCCCGGCGTGTACGCCCTCGGCAGGTGCGATGTGCTTCGTCACGTAGGAGTCGCCCGTCGAGTAGCCGTAGGCCCCAGCCGAGGCGTGGCCCACGATCATGACTCCCGCTTTCTTCGCGGCCTGGACCATCCAGTCGGCAGCGCTGTACGCGGTGCCGTCGACGAGGAGGACCTGCTTGCCGGTGAAGCCGACCGACGGCAGCGGCTCGTCGGCGAAGGCCTGGTAGGGGAACGGATACTCCACCTCGCTTGTCGTGAAGGCCGGCGGGTCCGAGGCAGGCACGCGCGCGTAGCAGTTGGCGAACGCGCCTTCCGTCGAGCCCAGCAAGTCGCTTCCTATCAAGGCGATGCCAAGCTCTTGCGAGCCGCCGCCGTTGCCGCGGATGTCCCAAACGAGCCCCTTGATGTCGCTGTACTTGAGGAGCTCGTTACGGATCAGGTCGATGCCCTCGGCGACCCACGTTCGGTAGTTTTCGACAGTGAAATCTTGGGGGAAGGGATGATCGGCGTGGTTTCCGAGCGTCGGCACGATCATCACGACGACGCCGTCGGCGCGCTGCGAGGACTCGAACAGCTTGGTCCGCGACGGGCGGCGGAGGGCGTCGAAGCAGGAGATATAGTTGGCCGTCCGCTCGGGCACGGTGATGGTCTTCGTGGTCCCGTCAGAGGCGATCACATCGATCGTCGCGCCCGTGTTGAGGAGCGCGAAGAGGTTCGACGCCGCGTAGTCGTCGCGCGCGCTCTTCGACGGCAGCGAGCCGTCGCAGATCGGCTCTTGGCCAATGCGGTCGAGGAAGCCGGGGCTCTGCCATACATCGCCGTTCGCGGTGGTCACCTTGACGACCTGGTCGCCCGGCTTGAGGCCCATCGGGTTGTTGTCTGCCGCGAACGTGATGATCGACGCGTCGCCAGCCGCGCGCGCGCAGACGCCGTACCAGGAGGTACCGCGCAGAGGGACGTTCGCCTCGCGCGTCATGCACGCCGACCAGTCGTTCGGGCCGAAGCCGATGGACGTGTGACCCTGAGGCACGCCTCGGAACACGTGCCGCACCGCCTTCGCGAGCGCGTAGTCGGACTCGTCGCCGAGGAAGAGAATGCGGCGCGCCTCCTTCTTCATCGCCGGGAAGTCGAGCCCCTGGTCGTAGCCGGTGTAATCACGGAGGTCGTCGGCGTACTGGTCGACAGCGGCGGCCTGCTTCTGCTGCTTCTCGGTCGCCGGTTCGCACGCGCTCCCCTTGCAGATCTGATTGTCGGGGCAGTATGCGGCACCGCTCCAGTTCAGCGAGCCGCCGATGAGCTCGCACGTGGAGACCTTTCCGTCGTCACAGCGTGTCGCGCCTTGCGCATCACAGTCACCCGCGGGCGGCGAGCCGTCGGGCTCTCCGCCGTCGGGCAACCCGCTGTCGGGGACGCCTCCATCCGGGGTCCCGTCGGAGGGCCCAGGGCCCGCGGCCGGATCGCTAGAGCAGCCTTGAATCGACAGGAAGGCGGCAGCCATTGTGCCAGCCGTAAAAAGGACAGTCCGTTTCATGAAACTTGCTTCCCTTCAAGTGAAGGAGTCGAGGCGACATAAAAGCTCCCCTCGGAGGGTGTGTCCACGCTTGTATCGTGCTGGAGCTCCGGATTGTCGAGGCCGAGGCGGGCGCGGGGGTCGGGGCGGCCACGGGGCTCGGCTCCAAACCGCCACACGCGACGAGGAAAACGCACAGCAGGGGTCCAGGAAGACGTTTCATTCGCCCACGCTAGCACTCTCGGAGAAGCGGACGAACCCGTGCGAGGCGCGTGATGGTATGAAGCGGCCACCTGCATGAAAGAGCTGAATGAAGCGCTGCCCTTTCCCCCGACGCGGCGTGATCCGGAGAGCGGCTTCACGCTGCACGGGAGGCGTTTCGACGATCCGTACGCCTGGATGGAGCGGCTCGACGACGCCGAGACGCAAGGTTTCATCGCCGCGCAGGAGGCCGTCACGCGCGGCGTGCTCGACGGGGTGCCGGGGCGCGACTGGCTACGGGCCGCCGTGACGCGCTCCGCGCGGTATGCGCGGCTGTCGCCTCCGATTCGCACGGGGCCAAACGGACGTGAGTTCCTCTGGCAAGCGGATGCGGAGGACGAAAAGCTCAAGCTCCTGATGCGGCGCGAGAAAGGCGCGCCGCTGGAAACCGTGCTCGATCCGAATACGTGGGCGAACGACGAGGCGCTCGTCTTCGCGGTGCCCTCGCCCGATGGCACGCGGGTCGCGTTCGGGAAGGCCGTGGGCGGCACGCACGGCGCGGTGATTCACGTGCTCGACGTCGAGACGGGGCACCTCTTGCCCGATCGGCCCCGCGGCACGGACCACGCGTCGCTGGCGTGGCGACCCGACGGAGCCGGCTTCTTTTATTCGGCGTGTCCTGCGCCGGGCGAGGTGCCCGCGGGCGACGAGGCGCACTGGAACGCCATTTACGAGCACCGGATCGGGTCGAGCACGCCGGCACGCCGGGTCTTCGGGGACGACCACAACAAGGAGTACTGGTGCTCCGTCAAGGTGAGCGAGTGCGGCCGTTTTGCCGTGCTCTCGAAATGGGACTTCGTGCATGCCAACGTCGTCTCGCTGCTGCGCCTCGCGGACGACGTGCTCTTGCCGGTGGCCCCCGTGATGCGGTCGCTCCACCAGGTGCAGGTGATCGGCGATTCACTGCTCATTCATACTGATCTCGACGCGCCACGCGGACGAGCGTGCATCGCGTCGCTCGCGGCGCCGACGGAGTGGCGGACGATCCTGCCCGAAAACGAGGACACGCTGCAAACCGTCGTCGGCGTGGGTGGCCGGCTTTATGCCGTGTATAACCATGCGGCTTCCCATCGCGTCCATATCCACGCCGAAGACGGCGCCTACCTCCGCGAGCTCGTGCTGCCGGCGCTCGGCTCGGTCAATCGCAACGAGGGGGACGGCGTCGTCAGCGGCGTCAGCGGCGCCTGGACCGGCGACGAGGTGTGGGTGAGCTTCGAGTCGTACGTGCAGCCGCCCTCGCATTATCGGTATGCTTATGCGACCGACCGTTTGACGCCGTACCACGTGCCCGACGTCGGGCTCGATCCGTCAGCGTTCGCGACCAACCAGGTGTGGTATTCATCGGCCGACGGCACGCGGGTGTCGATGTTCGTCATCCACCACAAGGACCTGCCACGCGACGGACGAATGCCGGTGCGGCTAAGCGCGTACGGGGGATTCAACATCTCGCTCCAGCCGCGCTTTTCGGCGGTCACCGCCGCCTGGCTGAAGCTCGGCGGCGTGCTCGCCTTCGCCAACATTCGAGGCGGAGGCGAGTACGGTCGCGCGTGGCACGAGGCCGCCATCAAGACGCGGCGGCAAAACGCGTTCGACGATTACATCGCCGCAGCCCGCTTCCTCGTGGCGGAAGGCTACACGACACCTGCCCGGCTCGCCTCGCGCGGCAACAGCAACGGCGGGGTGCTCGTCGCCGTCACCGCCCTGCAAGCCCCCGAGGCGTTCGGCGCCGTGTTCTGCCGCGCGCCCACGCTCGACATGCTGCAATTTCCCAAATTCGGCTTCATGAGCTCGGCGACCGTCGAATACGGCTCGCCCGACGATCCCGTCGAGGGCGCGTATCTCGCCGGGTATTCGCCGTACCACAACGTGCGATCCGATCGCCGGTATCCCGTGATCACGTTCGTCCCGGCGCTCAACGACCGGATCGCGCCGCCCTACGATCCGCTCAAAATGGTCGCGCGGCTTCAGGCGGAAAACACGCTCGGCGGGCCGTATTTCTTGCTGCCGCTCCGGGCGTCGGGCCACGGCGGCGGCACGACGCTGACGGCGCTCGTCGAGCAGGACGTGGATGAATTGAGCTTTTATTGCTGGGCGCTCGGCGTCGCGCCGCTCGACGCTGGCGCGGCGGACGCAGCAGGTGCGGCGGACGCGGCGGGCGCGGCGGACGCAGCAGGTGCAGCGGGCGCGGTGGACGCAGAAGGCGCGGGTTGACCCGACGGCGTCTTCTCCACGATCGGCACGCCGCTGCCCTTCGTCCGCCACCCGCCCCCGAAAAACCCGAGCGACCCGTCCGCTTGTCGCACCGTCACCGGCGGCGCCCAATAACTGTTCGGCGGCGGTACCTCCCAGTGACCCCGCCGCCACACCCAGCGCCGCCGCTCCCACGTCCACTCGCCGTCGATCCAGACTTCCTTTTTGCCCGGGCGCACCGGCACGACCTCCACGCGCGCCGCCGGCGGCGGGTACGGCACGAGCACCGGCGCCTCGCGCACATGCGGGCCCACCTCGGGCAGCGGGACCGGCGAGCCGCCGCACCCCGCGAGCGCCACGAGCACGAGGAGGATCAGCTCCCGGCCCATCCGAAAAACGCCTCGACGGCCGCGCGGCCGAAGAAAAGGTATTCCAGCGTCGCGAGCGCCAAGAAAGGCCCGAACGCGACGCGCGCCTGTCCGAGCCCCTCGCCCGCCTCCTCCGCGAGCGGGTCCGCGGCGAGCTCTTTTTCAGCCTCGGCGCGCTCCTCCGGCGTCATCGCCGCGAGCTCCTTCTGGATCTCCTCGCGCTCGAGCCGCACCGCCTCCGGCTCCTCGATCTTGCCGCGCACCGCGAGCACGCCGATCGCCGCGAACGTCCCCTGCACCGCGCCCGCGCAGAGCACCACGAGCGCGCCGCCCCAGCCGAACCACGCGCCCGAAAGCATCAAGAGCTTCGCGTCGCCGAGGCCCATCCCCGCCCCGCCCCGCAAGCGCGGGTAGATCACGATGAACGGCAGCCACACGACGGCAAACCCCACGGCCGCGCCGATCAGCGAGTCCACGAACGAGAGGTCGCGCAGCGAGGCCGTGGCGAGGCCGAGCACCGCGCCGCCGAGCGTGATCTCGTCGGGCAGGATCATGTGCTCGAGGTCGATGAACGCCGCCGCGACGAGGCCAAGCACGAGCGCGAGGTCGGCGATGTAGATGGCCCCGGCGCGCGCGAGCGAGGTCGTAGGGTCGAGCGGCGTGAGGATCACGTGCACGATCGCCAGGGAGAGCAGGCCCCCGATCGCCTCGACGAGCGGGTACCGCGGCGAGACCGGAGCGCCGCAGCAACGCGCCTTGCCGCGCAGGAAGAGCCATCCGAGGACGGGGATGTTGTCCCAGGGGCGGATCGGGGTCTCGCACGCGGGGCAACGCGAGGCGGGGCGGACGACGCTCATCCCGCGCGGAACGCGGTAAATCACGACGTTCAGGAAGCTGCCCCAGAGCAGGCCGAAGACCAGCGCGAAGCCGTACAGGAACGAGGGGGGCAGGTCGCCGAGCATCAGCACGGGAGGCGCAGCATAGCGCGAGGCTTTGCCGGGGCGCGCCGTGTCTGGCATAAACCGGCGTCCTCGCATGAAATTTCCGGGAAACGAGACCTCCTTCGCGCTCCTCTGCGCCCTCGCCGCGCTCGCGGGCTGCACCTCGGGCGGAAGCGGCTCCTCCACGGGCAGCGCGGACGGCGGGCCGCCCGTCGTGCTCTCGCCGAAGGGCAAGGTGCTCGAAGCCGCTGAGAACCAGGCCGATCCGGACGCTGGCGCCTCGAAGGCCGAGGCCGCGAAGAGCGAGCGCGTCGACATCCCCGGCGGCGCCCTCGTCGCCGGCTCGACCCCCGGCGACAAGGGGCGTGATCCCGTGCTCGAGCCCGCCGAGCTGGAGGTGAAGCTCGGCGACTACGCGATCGATCGGTACCTCTACCCGAACGACCCGACGAAGCCGCCGCTCACGGGCGTGTCGCGCGCGAAGGCAGCCGAGCTCTGCGAGCAAGCCGGGGGGCGGCTCTGCACGGAGCTCGAATGGGAGCGCGCCTGCAAGGGGCCCGAGGGGACGACGTACGCGGGGAGCGCCTCGTGGGATGCGAAGTGCGCGAAGGAGCCAGCCTCGTGCGCGTCGGGCTTCGGCGTGCTCGGGATGGGCGCGGCGTACCGGGAGTGGACGGCGAGCGAGGTGCTGCCGATCGAGGACATGCAGCCACGCGCGGCGGCCGTGCGCGGGGCGCAGGGCAGCGCCGTCGGGCCGGATCATCGGTGCGCGCATCGGACGGCGATCGACCCGGGCGCGAGCGCGCAGGATCTCGGTTTCCGTTGCTGCCGCGGCGCCCCGAACGCGGCCTCGATCCCGTCGCCGCAATGGGAGCAGACCTACCGGCGCGTGGAGCTGCCGGCGAAGGAGCTCGCGGAGATGTTCGCCTCGGTGCCGGCGCTCTCGACGCTCGACCGGGAGATCACGTACTTCAAGGAGCCCGACGACGTGAACGTGGTGCTCGCCCGGGGCGACGCGGGCGCGGCGCCGCAGAACACGGTGCTGACGACGTCGCCGCTGCTCTGGAACCCGGTGCCCGGCGAGCAAATCGTGGTGCTCGCGGGGCGCGCCGCGAAAGATTCGTTCGTCGTCGCGTTTTATCGATTGCCGGGGGATCGATACCGCATCGCCTCGACGCTCGTGCTGAAGGATGAAAAAGGCCCGATCGCGCTCGGCTTCAATGGATACGTGCGCAAACGGCTGTTCTGGGCGACGTGCTGGGATTGTCGCGGCGAATCAGGGAACGTGACCTACCGCGACGACGGGCGCGTCGTGATCACGCAGAAGTGAAGGCCGCGTCAGGGCGACGCGAGGTAATCGTGATAGTGGTGAAAATACTTCACCAGCCGCTCGGTCACGTCGGCGAACTCCTGAAAATCGAGCGATTCGGTCGGTAGCTCCGCGCAAAGCACGACTTCGCTCTGGTTGCCCTGGGCGAACTTCGCGATGCGCATGTCGCGGTTCAGGAGCAGGAGCCGGCGCGGCAGCTCCGGTGAGGGCTGGATGCGCGAGGAGAGGACGGGCAGGAGCGAGAGCATGAGCCAGTGCTCGCTGCACTGGATGAAGTAAGGGGGCAGCGACTCGTTGCCGGGCCGCCGCGGGAAGACGCGCAGCGTCTTCGGACCTTCGTCCTTGACCTCGTAATCGAGCCTCTCGAGCCAACCGCGGACCGTCTCGACGTCCATCGCGACGGAGCCTAGCGTTCTTCCGGGCAAGATGCGACGAGACAGAGCCGCGCCCGGCCATCCTCCTCGTGCGTCGTGTCGAGCCGGCCGCCGAGCAACGTCGCCGCGACGCGGACGCAGTAGATCGAGAGCCCCCGGCCATACGTCGCCTGGATGTACCTCCGGCGTTGCGCCGGCGGCGCGCCCGTGGGCGGCGGATCCACCGTGTGGTACGAGCGCGGCGTGTAACGGACCTCGACGCGCGCCTCGGCCCCGTCGCGCGCCGCCGAAAGGACGAGCGCCGTCCGCGGCGCCGCGCGCTCGATCCCGAACGCGATGAGGTTGTCGATCGCCCGCGCGCAGAGCCCACGATCACACCGCACCATGACCTCGCCGTGCCGGAGCGCCGGATCCAAGACGAGATCGACCTCCGCCGCCGCAGCCTGCTTGCCGAGCCGGCCGAGCGCCTCCCGCCCGAACAGGACGAGGTCACACGCCGCGGCCGCGCCCGAAGGAGGCCCGCCTCGACGCGCCACGAGGTCGAGGTTGCCGGTGAGGCGCCGCAAGACATCGCAAAGCATCTGCGCGTCGCCCAGCGCCTCGACCGCCTCCGTGCCCGTCCCCGGCGCGAGCGAGCTTTCGACGAAACTCAGGTTCGTGATCAGCGCGGCGATGGGGTTGTTGAGGTCGTGGGCCATCACGGCCATCAACTCCTCGAGAGATGCATCACCGCCCGGGTCGGACATGGTCGGCCAGGATACCGCGAAACCTCGTTTTGGGCACGGAAACGGTGAAAGATCCCGGAAAAATCTTACAAGGAGAGGACCGCGGGCTCTCCGCGCTCGGCGACGCGGGCCGAGATCAGGGTGAGGAGGCTCTTTCTGCGCTCGTCGAGGTCCACGAGGGTGCGCGGCGAGACGAGCCAGGTCTCGAACGGGCCGGACGCGAGCAAGTCCCGCGCGTGGTCCCGGTCGAGCGCGAGGAGGGCCTGCTGCAAGCCGCGCGGGAAACGCGCGACGGGGCGGAGGCGCGAGAGCAGGACGTCGAGCGCGCGAGGATCGACCTTCGACGGGAACGCAGCGGCATTGTCGGTGAGGTGGATCTCCCCAGCGACGTCGTCGAAGTGGACCGCGCGGCGCAGGACATGGCCGGTGAGGTAGTCGAGGACGAGGGTCTCGACGTAGTCGGCGAGGAGCGCGGTGCGTTCGCCGGGGAGCGGGTCGGGCGCGGCGGCCCAGCGGGCCCAGGTCTCGGCTTCGAGGGAGTGGTCGAGCGTGACGTTGTGGCCGGCTGGCAAGGCCCACGCGCCGGGGCCGTCGCCGCGGCCGGGGGCGAACATCAAGGCGTCGACGGTGCCGTCGTTCTGCACGGCGGCGTGAAGCGAGAGGTAGTCGCGGAGATCCCGCTGGCCCGCGAAGAGGGCGCCGAGCTCGCCCGTGCCGATGCGCCGGAGCACGGCCGCAGGGACCACGCGCATGCCGAGCGCCCGCGCGAGCCGCTCGAACGCGAGGCTGCCGCGGTACGCGACGGGGTGCTCCGCGAGGGCGAGCAGGAGCAGCGCGGGCGCCAAGCGGGGCGGGTCTCGCCGTTCGAGCGTGACGCCAAACATCCCCGGCCGGCTCCAGCCGACGAGCGCGACCGACTTGATCGGGGCGTGCAGAAGCTCGCGGCGCACGGGATCAGCCTCGACGTCGAGCTCCTTCGGCGCGGGCCTCGGAGCGGCGCTCGCGGCGGGCGTCACGCTCGTGGCGGTCACGGCAGACGGCGTGGCCTTCGCAGGGGCCTGCGGATCGCCCTCCGTGGGCTGCGGTTGTCCTTCCCGCGCACAAGCCCCGAGGACGAGCGCCGCCGCGGCGATCCGCGAGAGCGCGCCGCCTGGGGGGTTTGGGGGCGCAGCCCGGCTTGTCCGAGCGTAGCCCCCGAGTGGAAAGGGATTCACGCGAGCACGCGTTCGCGCAGGAAACGCTGGATCCTGTCGCGCACGAGATCGGGGCGCTCGATGGGCACGGCGTGGGAGCCGCCGTTCACCATGAGCAGCTCTCCGTGCGGCAGCGCGGCGGCCATCTCCTCGGCGTACCGGGGCGGCGTGAAGGTATCGCGATCCCCCGCGACCACGAGCACAGGCACGTTCACCTTCGGCAAGAGGTCCGAAGCCGAATGATCCCCGGCGGACCGGAGCATCCGCAGGAACATGGACACGTCGATGTCGACCATGTGCTTGAGGTACGGCATCACGTCCTCGGGACGGATCGACCGATCGATTTCACCCGTCAGCATCGCCAGGCGCAGGGCTGCCTCGGCCGGCACCCTTCCCCACAGCGCCCGCACGATCTCGGGGTGGGCGTCGACGCGTGCGATGAGCTTCGGCAGCATCTGCGCGAGCACGTCGGTACCCTTGAACGTGTGGGTGATGCGCCCCGGCGCGCCGCAGATCAGAACGAGCGCGCGCACCTTCTCGGGCCGGAGCCGGTAGGCCTCGAGCGAGACCTGGCAGCCCATCGAATGGCCGACGAGCACGACCTCGGGGTCGGCGACGGCGCGCCGGACCGCGTCGAGGTCGCGCGCGTGGTCGGCGAGTTCGATGCACTTGGGGTCCGCGGGCAGGCTGCTACGGCCGTGGCCGCGGTAGTTCCAGTGGGCGACGCTGGCCACGGAGGAGAGGTCGTCCCACAGGTACTTCCAGATGAAGCCGTCGCAGGCGATCCCGTCGGAGAGCAGAACCGTGAGATCCGAGGGGCCCCGCCTTCGCCGCACGAAGAGGCGCGTCGTGTCGGGGGCCGTGGCGAACGAGGCGGTCTGGGGGGCGCTCCCGCTCGAAGGAGGGGGCAAACTGCTCGTCGTCAATCGCCGAGATCCTCTTCGCCTTCACCGACCTCGTTCACGCTCGGCAGCTTTTTGATTTCGAGCCGGGCGAGCTTCCAGGCGCGCTGGACCACCCACGACAAAGACCGATCGAGCCGCGCCGCTTCTTCCTTGATCTCCTGGAGCATCGACTCCGGAAAGTAGAGACTTTGCTTCCTTTTGTCGGTCTTCGACGCCTCGTTGTTCTTCGCCAGCGTGTCTTTGTCGTTCATGGCTCCCCGAAGGCGTGAGCTAGAGCTACAAGGGAATACCTTAGCGCACGCGGGATGCACGAGGAAGCGCCGCGGGAGCAAGCTCACGCTCTCGCAGTGGCCTTCCCCACATCAAAAACGTTGAAATCTTACCTTCCGCCGAACCCTGCGTCCGTCCACGCACGGACGCTCCGCTCGCGTCAGCCGGCATGGTAGGTTCGCTTCATGTCGGGCGATTTCGTGCTCGTCGTGGATGCGGATCTCTCCGCTTACCGGGCGCTCGTCGAGGGGCTGCCGTCCGATACGTATGACGTCGTCTCGGCCGCCACGGCGCGGGCCGGATTCAACGTCGCCTGCGCCCTCGAACCCCACGTGATCGTCGCCTCGCTGGATCTGCCCGACGCCGACGCGCTGGAGCTCGCCTCGGTGATCCGCGGCCACGATACGCGCGTCGCCTACACGCCGCTCGTCGTCCTGACCACGTCGGACGACGAATCTACGCGCCTCGCCGTGCTCGCCAGCGGCGCCGACGTCGTGCTCTCCGCCCCGATCGACCCCGCCGAGCTCGTGGCCCAGGTGAACGCCATGATCGCCATGGGCGAGCGAATCCGCGAGCTCGAACGCGGCCAGTCGATCCTGCCCCCCGCGAGCGACGGCGAGTCCTTCGCGGTCCTCGGCGACCCGACGAAGATGTCGATCGCGAGCGTGCTCGGCGCCCTGGAGCTCGAACAACGGAGCGGCGAGCTGCGTTTCTCCAGCACCACGAGCCCGAGCCGCCTCGCCATGTCCATCGCCTCCGGCGTGATCGTCGGCGGGACACTCGATCAGGCGAGCATCTCCCCGCTCGAAGCCCTCAAAGCGGCGCTCACGTGGTCAGGGACACAGTTCGGTTTCGTGCCGCGGGAGCCGCTGCCGGCGCCGCCGGACGCGCAGCAGCTCGGGGCGCTGCTCATCGCGGCGTTCAACGAGACCGAGCCGAGCGATCGGCTGGCGCACGAGATCGAGGCGAGCCAGCGGCTCTTCAGCGAGACGGCGGCGAGCCTGAAGCTGACGGAGTCGATCGCAGGGCTGCGCGCGGCGGCGAGCCTCCGGTTCGGCGAGACGGCGTCGGGGCTCCGGCTCGAAGATACGGCCGCGGGGCGGAAGTTCCTGCGCGACACGGCGGCGGGGCTGCGGCTCGCGAGTACGATCGCGGGGGCGCGGATCGCGGAGTCGGTCGCGGGGCTCAAGCTCGGCGACACGGCGGCCGGGATCCGCATGGGCACCACGACGAGCGGAAAGGTCGCGCCCGCGCCGGCCCCGGAGGAGCTCACGAGCACGCTGACGAGCTTCGATCAACGCACGACGCCCACGCCGTCGCAGCCGCCGTCCGAGCGGTCGTCCACGCGCATGCGCACCACGCCGAAGCCCGACCTCTCCGCCGAGAAGGCGGCCATGCGAGGCACCTTCCGCGGGCTCGAGGTCGAGCAGGTGATCAAGTCGTCACGAGGCGGGAGCTAGGCGCTCAGGCGATCGCCGCAGGCTCGACGATCCGCCCGGCGATCGCGCTCGCCGCGACCACGAGCGGGCTCGCGAGGTAGACCTTCCCGGGGCCCGATCGCCCGGGGAAGTTGCGGTTGATCGCAGAGACCGTGACTTCGTCCGCGGTGAACGAGACGCCCGGCCCGGCCTTGATGCACGCGCCGCACGAAGGGTCGACGAGCTCGGCGCCCGCGCGCTCGAAGATCTCGATGTAGCCCTTCTGCTCGGCATAACGGCGGATGTCCTGCGAGCCGAACTGGATGTAGAGGTGCACGCCGTCGGCGACGCGCTTGCCTTGCGCGACCGCAGATCGGAGCACCTCGGCGTACATGTCCATGTCCGCCTTCTTCCCGCCCGTGCACGAGCCGCCGTAGGCCACGTGGATCTTCACGTCGCCGCCCGCGACCTCGGCGAGCGAGCGCAGAGGCACGCCGTTGCGCGGGTCGCCCGGGGTCGCGACCATCGGCTCGATCACGCCGAGGTCGACGTCGAAGACAGCCATGTACGTCGCGCCCTCGTCGGCTCGCACGATCTGCGCGCGCACCGTGTCCGCGTCGAGGCCACGTTGCTTGACCAGGTACTCGACGACGACCTCGTCGGCCTCGATGATGCCCGTGAAGCCGCCGGCTTCGACGGCCATGTTCGTGAGCGTCGCGCGCTCGTCGAGCCCCATCGCGCGCACGCCATCACCCGCGAACTCCAGCACCTTGCCGATGCCCTCGCCGCTCTTCCAGAACGGCTGCGAGAGCAGGTAGAGCATCACGTCCTTGGCGGTGACGCCGGGGCGGAGCTTCCCGTGCAGGTTGAAGCGCGCCGACTCGGGCACGGCGACGCGGATGTCGCGCGTGAGCCAGGCGTTCGCCATGTCGGTCGAGCCGACGCCGAACGCGAAGCATCCGAGCGCGCCGGCCATGCACGTGTGCGAGTCCGTGCCCGCCACGACCTGCCCGGGCAGGGCGATCTCCTCGATCACCTTGTTGTGGCAAATCGCCTCGGATCCGACGGTTTTTCCGTCGCGTACGACCTCGCCGTAGAGCTTGACGTGGTGCTTTTGGGTGAACGCCTCCTGCACCGTGGCGAGCGAGGCGGCTTGCTCCTTGAGGCCCATCTTCTTGTGGGCCTCGGACATCACGAGGTCGAGGAACGTGAGGTGATCGCGGAACGCGTACACGCTCTCCGGCGCCTCGACCTTCGCGTCGGGGCCGAAACCTGCGCGGAAGAGCGACTCCGCCATCGGCGTGACGTACTCGTGCGAGAAGCGGACGTCGGTGCGCACGAAGAGCGAGTCGCCGGGCTTGACCGCCTTCACGCCGATCGCGCCCGTCCTCGCGTCGACGATCGCGCGCGAGGCGAGGATCTTCTCGCAGAGCGTCATCGGCCGCGCCGGGGTGTCGAGCGTCGGCGGCGAGACTTCACCGGCGAGGCGAGCCTTGTTGTACGTGAACAGGCCCCCGTACTCGACGACGTCGCGGCTGATGGGGTCGAGCCCGCGCGTGAACTCGGAGATCGGGATCTCCTCGCCGCGCTGGACGCGGTCGAGCACGCTGAAGTCCGTGGTCGTGAGCAGGCCGATGTTCTGGCAGTTCTGCCCGTAGATCTTCTCGATGCTCTTGGCGACGACGATCTGGATGCCCGCCTCGCGCTCGGAGTACGGCGCCGTCTCGCGCGACGAGCCGCAGCCCTTCGAGCGGCCGCTGACGATCACGCCGAAGCCGCCGTTCTTGATGGCGTCGCGCTCGATGAGCCCGCCGCGCAGGCCGACCAGGCAGTACCGGGCGAGCGTCTCGTCGTAGTAGTAACAAACCCAGCCCGGCGTGAGCTCGTCGGTCGAGATGTTGTTCACGAGGGCGTGGCGCTCGGGGTCGAACGCGATCGAACCTCCGCCGAGCTGCGCGCGCAGCGTCTCGGGATCCTCGGTCAGGTACAGGGTGCGTCCGCTCGGGCGGACCGATGTGCGACGGGGGATGGGCATGTTCCTCTCGACCTCCCTCGGCGAAAGACGGGAACTGCAGCGCCGTGCCGGTGATTTATCCCGATCCCGAGGCGGGATCCAATGCGGTCTTTCCGCAAATTTTTCGCGCACCTTGACGCGTCGTGGCACGAGAGCATCTACCACCCGCCGCAGTCGATGTCGTCGAGCCGGATCCCCTTCAGCCACGCCCAGCCAAAGCGGCCGCGCCCAACCTCCACGAACACATCCTGCCCCTCGTGCAGCGACGCGTAGAGCTCGCGCTGCACGGGCAGCTCGACGGGCGCGGCCTCCCTCGGCAGGCCGTCGAGGTGCACGAAGTACGACGTGCTCGTCTTGTACGTGCGTGATCCTTTCGAGGAGACGCGCGCCTGCAGGCACGTCGGCGGAGCCGCATCCATGCGGCCGTTCATGGCGATCGCGGTGCCCGCGCCGGAGAGCGGCATGGCGAGGAGCAAGAAACAAAAGCACGCGCCGAACAGGCGGAAGCTCACCGAGCGGCCGCGCACGAGCACGCCCACGAGCGGGAGCGCGCAGAGCCACGCGACGAGCCCGAGCGCCGCGCCGACGATCGTCGCGCTGCTGCCGAGCGGGTAGTACGCGCCGCGCGCCCACGACAGCAGGTAAAACCCGACGAACGCGAGCACGACGGACACCACGGCCGCGACCGGCCCGGCGAGCCAGAGCGCCGGCGGACCGGGCCTCGCGCTCGGCGCCGGCAAGGCCTCCGTGATCGCGCCGAGCTCGCCGCACGCCGTGCGCAGGGCGCCGTCATCGAAGCGTTCGCCCGCGTCCCGCACGGCGAGCAGCTTGCCGCCGCCATCGTGGATCGCGACGGACGAGAAGCCGGCGTCGAGCAGCGCGAGGACACGTTGCCGCACGCGCGCCTCGCCGAGCACGCGCTCGACGTCTCCATCCGGCGCGTCCGACTCCACGTACACCGCGGCGTCGAAGGTGGCGTCGCCCGTCTGCACCTCGCGGTTGATCCGGAGCTTCTTGCCGAGCATGTCGACCGACGTCTCGCGCCGGATCACGATCGGCAGCCGCGCCGCGGCGCCGCTCCCCGTGGCCTCGACCTCGATCTCCGCCCTTCCCCCACGCCCATGGCGGAGCCGCAACACGAACGGCTGTCCCTGCGCGGTCACGCGCAGCGCGCCGCTTTCGCTCTCCGCGCCGAGGGCTTGACCGAGCGCGAGGAAACGTCGATCGAGCTCTGCGCGCTCCGCGTCCTGCTTGCGCCCGAGCCCCAGCAAAACGAGCACGAGGACAGCCGCGAGGCCGAGGCAAACGACAAGGGCAACGGCAAGCACGAGGCCTATCCTAGCGTGGTAACCTGCCCGAGATGACCGACGAATTCGACCTCGTGGTCCGCGGCGGCGACGTCATCGATGGCACGGGCAGGCCACGCTTCGCGGCCGACGTCGGCATCAAGGAAGGCCAGGTCGCAGCGCTGACGGTCCCCGGGGCGATCACGGGCAAGGCGACGCTCGACGCCCGCGGCCTCGTGGTCGCGCCCGGCTTCGTCGACATCCACTCGCATGCGGATTGGCTGCTGCCGCTCGACGACCACGGCGAGATCCTCGCGCCGATGCTGCGCCAGGGCGTGACCTCGCTCGTCGTGGGCAACTGCGGGCATTCGCTCGCGCCGGTCACGGAAGATTCCACGCGCCTCGCCGACGTTTCCTCGGAGATCCTGCGCGACCGCGCATTCCCCTACGCCTGGCGCTCGACGGCCGAGATGCTCGACGCGATCGAGGCGCGCGGCGTGGCCTTCAACGTGGCGTTCCTCGCGGGGCACGGGACGATCCGTCAGTCGGTGATGGGCAACGCGCCCCGCGCGCCTGCGCCGGACGAGCTCGACGCGCTCCGGCGCGCCACGCGCGACGCGCTGCGGGAAGGCGCCTTTGGCCTCTCCGCGGGCCTCGCCTACAAGCCGGGCGTCTTCGCGCCATCGGACGAGCTCGCCTCGCTCTGCAACGTCGTCGCCGAGGAAGGCGCGATCTTCACGGTGCACGGCCGCGCCTACGTGTGGATCTCGCCCTTCTACAAGCCGATGCTCCTCGGCGCGCCGCACAACGTGCGCTCCGTCGACGAGCTCGTCACCGCGGCGAAGCGCGGCGGCGCGCGCCTCCAGCTCTCGCACCAGATCTTCATCGGCCGCCGCACCTGGCGCACCTATCCCACCGTGCTCCGGCGCATCGAGGAGGCCGTCGCTTCCGGCGTCGACGTCGCCTTCGACGCGTTCCCGTACACGGTCGGCAACACAACCATCAACGCGATCCTGCCCGCGTGGGTGCTCGACCATTTCGAGGAGCGCATCCGCGACCCCAAGGTCCTCGCGCGGCTCCGTCGCGAGTTTGCGATGTTCCGCCTCGCGCTTGGCCTCGACTGGTCCGACATCACCGTCACCTGGGGCGGCGGCAAGGCCTCGCTCGAGCCGCTCGAAGGCCTCGACATCGCCGCGATCGCGCGCCGCCTCGGCGTCTCGCCCTTCGACGCGTACGTCCACGTCTCGCGCGAGAGCTCGGGCGCGGCGCGCGTGCTCATCGGCACCTACTCCGGCGACGACACCGACGAAGAACCCCTCCGCGCCGTCCTCTCGCACCGGCTCTGCGCCTTCGAAACCGACGCGATCCTCACGCGCCGCGGCCGCTTCCACAACCCCGCCTCCTTCGGCACCTTCCCGCGCGTCCTCGGCCGTTACAGCCGCGATCTCGGCCTCTTCTCGCTCGAAGAGGCCGTCCGCCGCATGACCTCCTTCCCCGCCGAGCGCGTGGGCCTGCCGGGCGTCGGCCGCCTCGCGCCCGGCCATGCGGCCGATCTCGTGCTCTTCGATCCGCTCCGTGTCGGCGAGGGCGGCCCGAACGCGCCGCCCGTCGGCATCGACAAGGTCGTCCTCGGCGGCCACGTCGTCGTGGATCGTGGCGCGATGCGGCTCGACCGGCCGCGCGGTCGCGTCTTGCGCCGGCGCTAGCCGGATCGTGCGGAACGCCTCTCCCGGTCCGACGAAGGCCTGCTAGAGTCCGGCGCTCCCTGCGGTTTGGCGGCGGGGATTTCCGACTCGACCGGATGATTCGTTCTCCCCGCACCTCCGTCGCGATCCTGGGCGCTGGCCTGACTGGCATGTCGGCGTCGTTCCACCTCGGCCGCGCGGGTGCGTCGCATCGCCTCTTCGAGCGGCTCGGCCGGCCGGGCGGGCATGCGATCACCCTGGAGGACGAGGGCTACCGCTTCGATCGGACGGGCCACCTCCTGCACCTGCGCGACCCGGATCTGCGCGCGCTCGCGCTCGGCTGGATCGGCGAGGACTGGGTCGAGGTCGAGCGTCGCTCGCGCATCTGGTCGCACGGCACCTACACCCGGTATCCCTTCCAGGCGAACACCTACGGCCTGCCGCCCGAGGTCGCCTACGAATGCCTGCACGGGTTCGTCCGGGCGCATCACAACCCCGACAAACCCGCGCCGAAGAACTTCGAGGAGTTTTGCCTCCAGCATTTCGGCGAGGGGTTCAGCAAGCATTTCATGATCCCCTACAACACGCGGCTCTGGGGCGTCTCGCCGCGGGAGATCACGGCCGCGTGGTGCTCGCGGTTCGTGCCTTTGCCGAAGCTCGAAGACGTGCTCGCGGGCGCGGTGGGCCTGAACGACCGGGAGCTCGGGTACAACGCGCGGTTCGTCTATCCGCGGCTCGGCATCGGCAAGCTCGCCGAGGGGATGGCGAAGAGCCTGCCGACGCGGATCGAGCTTGGCCGTGCGCCCGCGTCGATCGATGTTCAGGCGCGCGAGCTCCATTTCGAGGACGAAACCGTCCCGTACGACGTGCTCGTCTCCACGGCGCCCTTGCCCGTGCTCGTCGAGCGCCTCGCGGGCGCGCCGGCGAACGTCGTGGAAGCGGCGCGGCGCCTGCGCTGCACGCACCTGTATTACCTCGACGTCGCGCTCGACGGCCCCTGCGGAGAGCCGCTCCACTGGGTGTACGTGCCCGAGGAAAAGTATCCGTTTTACCGGGTCGGTTGTTACTCGAACTTCTCCGATGCAATGGCGCCGCCCGGCAAAGCGAGCCTCTACGTGGAGCTCGCGGACCGCAGCGAGCCGGATCTCCCGGCGCTCTTGCCCCGCGTCGCCGAGGGCCTCACCGAGATGCGGCTCATCGATTCGCCGAAGCAGATCCGCTTCGCGCGGGTCCGCCGCATCGACCACGCGTACGTGATCTTCGACCACGCGTACTTCGACTCGCTCGAGGTTGTCTTGCCGTTCCTCGAAGGAAACGGCATCGTGACCGCGGGCCGCTACGGCGGATGGAATTACTCGTCGATGGAGGACGCCCTGCGTTTCGGCCGTGACGCCGCGGCGAAGGCGATCTCCTCCCTCGGCGGAGGGGCGGCGAAGGAGCCCTGAGCCCGATGGATCCCCGGATATCGATCGTCATCCCGGTCTACAACGAGGAGGCCATTCTGCACGCCGCGGTCGTCGACCTGCGCGAGCGGCTGCGCCCCTTCGATTGGTCGTACGAGATCGTCCTCGCCGAGAATGGCTCGCGCGACCGCACGGTCGAGATCGCCGCCGAACTCGCCGCGAAATACCCCGAGGTCCGCTTCTTCTCGTTCGGCGAGCCGAACTACGGCGGCGCCCTCCGGCGCGGCATCGTCGAGGAGGCGCGCGGCGAGATCATCATCTGCGACGAAATCGACCTCTGCGACGCCGATTTCCACCGCCGCGCCGTCGAGCGGCTCGACGCCGGCTCCGTCGACATGGTGATCGGCTCCAAGCTCCTCGACGGCTCGGCCGACGAACGACCGCTCGCCCGGCACGCGGCCAGCATTTTCTACAACGGCCTGCTCCGCGTGACGCTCGGCTTCCAGGGCACGGACACACATGGACTCAAGGCGTTCACGCGGCGAGCGCTCCTGCCGATCGCGCGCGCGTGTGTCGTCGAGAAGGACGTCTTCGCGAGCGAGTTCGTGATCCGCGCCTACCGCGCGGGCCTCTCGATCCAGGAGATCCCCGTCCGCGTGAAGGAAAAGCGTCCCCCCTCGATCAACCTCGTCAAGCGCGTGCCGAACGTGCTCAAGAGCCTCGCGAAGCTCACCTGGGCGATCCGGATCAAGGGCTAGTCCTCGGGCCGCGCGAGCCCCTCGCGCGCCTCTGCGACCCGCGACGCGGCGTGCTATGACGCGCACCATGCCGCGTCCCGTCAACAGTTCCGCAAAGGTAGAGCCTCGACGATCCGACCACGACGTCGACCTCGTCGTCATCGGCGGCGGCGTGAACGGGACCGGCGTCGCCCGCGACGCGTCGATGCGCGGCCTCCGCGTCGCGTTGATCGAACGCAACGACCTCGCGTTCGGCGCGAGCGGCAACAACAGCGGCCTCATTCACGGCGGCCCGCGGTACATGCTGAACGACCCGAACGTGACGGCGACCTCGTGCCGCGACTCGGGCTACATCCAGCGCATCGCGCCGCACATGCTGCACCGCGTCCCGTTCTTGATGCCCGTCGAGAACAAGGGCCGCGCGAAGATCATGTTCGCCCTCATCGACGCCTTCTTCGAGGCGTACGACCGCTACCAGCCGCTCAAGCGCGGCAAAAAACACGCGTTACTCACGGCCGAGGAGATGCAGCAGCTCGAACCGGGGCTGCGCGGCAACATCGTCGGCGGCATCAGCTTCGACGAGTGGGGCATCGACGGCGCGCGGCTCTGCGCGGCGAACGCCGTGGACGCGGGCGAACGCGGCGCGCGCATCCTCGTCGGCTGCACGGTCGAGCGCATCGAGCGGCGCGAAGACACGGGCGAGGTCGTCGCCGTCCACTACCGCGATCGGCGCAAGGGCGGGACGGGCAAGCTGCGCACGGGCACGGTCATCAACGCGACGGGCGCGTGGGCCCCGATCACCGCCTCGCTCGGCCGCATCGCGCCGACGCGCGCGCGCGTCCGCCCCGGCAAGGGCATCCACATCGTCTACGACCGGCGGCTTTTGAACTATGCCGTCGCCGCGCAGACCATCGACGACCGGCAGATCTTCGTCGCGCCCTGGCAGAACATGACGATCGTCGGCACGACCGACGACGACTTTTACGGCGACCTCGACGAGGTCCGCGCGACGAGCGAGGAGGTGCGCTACCTCGTGCAAGGCGTCGCGCGTGTCTTCCCGCAGATCCACACGGCGCGCGCGATCGGCACCTACGCCGGCGTGCGGCCCACGCTCTACGCCTACGGCCCGCACGAGGATCGGCTCTCGCGCGAGCACCAGATCATCGACCACGCCGCGCACGACGCGCCGGGCGTCTACTCGATGATCGGCGGCAAGCTCGCGAGCTACCGCATCTTCGCCGAGGAGATGACCGACGTCCTCGCGGCGCGCTTCGACATCGGCGCGCGCTGCGCCACGCACGAGCGACCGCTGCCCGGCGGCGACAAGCCCGTCGACGCGATCGAGCTCGCCGCGCGCATGGAGATCGATCCGGTCGCGGCGCGTCGCCTCGTCTTCCGTCACGGCTCGCGCTCGCTCCACATCGCCGAGCGTGTGCAAGAGCGGCCGCGCGAGGCGGCGACGGTCTGCGCGTGCGAGCCGGTGACCGAGGCCGAGGTGCGGCACGTCGTGCGGACCGAATGGGCCCGCTCGGTCTCCGACGTCGCGCGCCGGACGCGGCTCGGCATGGGCGCGTGCGGCGGCATGCGATGCGCCGCGCGGTGCGGGCAGATCGTGGCGCAGGAGCTCGACCTCCCGCCGCGCGAGGGCCTCCAGCAAGCGGCGCGTTTCCTCGCGCGCCAGGCGCAGACGCGCGCCGTCGCGCTCGGGCCCGAGCAGGCGCAGCAGGAAGCGCTGGCGATCGCGGCGGTCCGCGCCGAGCTCGGCGTCGACGTGCGCGACCTCGACGAAGGCGAGGCCGCGTGAGCCGCCGCGTCCTTGTCCTCGGCGCGGGGGTTGCCGGCCTCTCGGCTGCGTTTGCCGCGCGAAACAGCGGCGCCGACATCGTCCTCGTCTCGGCCGGCGCGGGCGCGAGCTCGCTCGGCGGAGGCGCTGTCGACGACGTCCCCTGGGAAGAACGCATCCACGCCGCGCGCGTGCTCGGAAGCCCCATCGAGCTCCACACGTTGCCGCCAGAGGTCGTCGCATTTTCGAACGCGCTCGGCATTTGGGACCTCCCGGATCGGGCGCCGCCGCCGTTCGTCGCGACGATCGCGGGCCGGCTGCGCCCTGCGCGCGGCCGAGACAAGGGCCTGCTCGATCTCGGGGCGCTCCGCGGCAAACGTGTCCTTCTGCCCCGCGCCCCGCGCGCCGGCTGGGACGCCGACGCCATCGCCGCGACGCTCTCCGACGACCCGCTCGCGCGCCGCACGGGCCTTCGTTTCGAGGCCATCGACGCATCGATCCTGCGCTTCGCGGACGAGGCGCGCATCTCCGACGGCGACCTCGCGACGCGGCACGACGACCCTGCGCGGATCGGCTGGCTCGCCGAGCGCCTGCGCGAAGCGCTCACGGCCGACGCGCGGCTTCACCCGGACGAACCCGCCTCCGCCGTGCTGCTCGGCTCCTGGCTCGGCGCGCGCGCGGCCCGTGCAGAAGAGCTCTCCGAGCGTGCCCGTGTCTCCGTCGGCGAAGCGCTCGTCGGCGTGGGCTCCGCCGCGGGCCTGCGCTTCGATGCGGCGCAACGCAAGTTCTTCGACAGGCTCGGCGTGCAGCGCATCGCCGATCGCGCCGTATCGCTCGTCCGTGACGGCGATCGGCTCCTCCTCACGCGTGCGCGCGACACCACGAAGATCGCCGCGGACGCCGCCGTGATCGCGATGGGCGGCGTCGCGGGCGGCGGCATCGTCTACGAGCCGCCCGAGCACGGAGCCGGCGACGATCTCCCTGCGCGTGGCGCCATCCCCTTTGCGCTCTCGATCGACGCGCCCGTCGCGCTCGCGCTCGCGCGAGGCCCGCTCGACGTCGTCGCCTCCATGCACGGCCCCGAGCTCGATCAAACCGCGTGGCCCAAGGACGCCGCGCCCTCCACGCTCGAGGCTGTCGGCATCCACGCGCCCGGCGGCCGCGCCGCGCCTTTTGTCTTCGCCGCGGGCGATGTCCTCGCGGCTCGCCCGCGCACCCTGCTCGAAGCGGTCGCCTCGGGCCTGCGCGCGGGCCACGCCGCTGCTCAGCCGGTTTAACGCGGCGCCGCGCCGAGTTTCTCGATCAGCATCTTGTAGCCTGTCGCCAGCACGAAATCGGAGCCCTTCGTCGGGTCCGCCGGCACGTCGCGCGCCGGCCCCGTATCGTCGGCGGTCGCCCGCACGATCGGCCCGCGCGCCACGTTCGTGTTCGCGGTCCCGCCTCCTGCTTCGGCGGACAGATGCCCGTCGAGATCGCTCTCGCGCACCACCTCGCCCGGTTGCAGCGGCCGGCTCGCCTCGACGCGCACATCGGGCTGGATCCCTTGCGCCTGGATCGATCGACCGCTCGGCGTGTAGTACCGCATCGTCGTCAGCCGCATCCCTGCGCCGCCCGGCAGATCGAAGATCGTCTGCACGCTCCCTTTGCCGAACGTCGACGACCCGATCACCGACGCGCGCCGGTTGTCCTGCAGCGCGCCTGCGACGAGCTCGGACGAGCTCGCGGAGTACTCGTTCACGAGCGTCACGATCGGCAGGCCCGCGAGCGCGCCGCCGCTGTTCGCCTTCACCTCGTCGATCACCTTGCCTCGATGCCGCGTCGTGTAGATGACCCCCGTGTCGAGCATCTCGTCGGCGATCGCCTCGGCCTCGTCGACGAGCCCGCCGGGGTTGTTGCGCATATCGAGCAACACGCCGCGCAGCGGCCGCGTGCTCTCCGCGCGTAGCTTCGCCGTCACGCGCAGAAGCTCCTCGTGCGTCCCGGCCTGAAATTGCCGCAGTTTCAGGTACGCGACGTCGCTGTCGAGCCGCTTGCCCACCACGCTCGCCACGTGGATCTCCTCGCGCGCGAGGTCGAGCTGGATCGCCTCCGAGACGCCTTGCCGGCGCAGCGTGATGCGCACGCGTGACCCCGCGGGACCACGCATCAGCCCGATGATCTTCTCGAGCCGCTCGCCGCGCACGGGCTTGCCCTCGATCGCGACGATCTCGTCGCCCGGCTTCATGCCGGCGCGCGCGGCGGGCGAGCCTTCCATCGGCGCGAGCACCATCACGCGCTCGTCGCGGAAGTCGACCTCGACGCCGATACCGCCGAATTTCCCTTCGGTGTCGCTCTGGAAGAGCGCGTACTCCTGCGGGGTCATGTACGCCGAGTGGGGATCGAGCTCGGCGACCATCCCCTTGATCGCGCCTTCGACAATTTTATTTCGCTGGGCTGGATCGACGTAGTGGTTCTCGACGAGCACGAGGACCCAGGAGAGCTGGTCGAAGGGGTCGTACGGGCTACTCGATTGGTTCCTCGCGTGTACGGCCTGGCTCGTCACCGCGCCGCCGGCGAAGGCGGCAAGCACGAGGCCGGCGGTCCGGAGCCATCGGGGAGCGGACATGCGCATGCTCCGACCATAGCAGCCCGCGGCCTGGATCACGGGCATGGCGGACGGGGCCAGAAGCCGGGCGAGGGACCCAGGTTCGTGGCGCGCCCCGCCTGGGAGAGCAAAATCCAGGCGTGCCAGGGAGAAGCTCGTCCCAAGCAACGGCGCGTTGCTTTGTCCAACCGGCCATGTTCGGTTATGTTCGCGCGCCTGAACGTGGCTCGGGGCGCTCATTGGGGAGACCGTCGAGGGCACGGCCCGCGCCTGGCGTGGGGCCTTCCTCTCGGCGACCCCTCGCTCCCGGCCACGGACCTCGGGCACATCACACCTTCGCGCTCCTCATCGGACTCACGGATGTCGTGCGTGGTCCGACCGTGGCGGGACCCGCCCAGGGCGCCCTCCCTTCGTTTCACGCACCAGCGAGCCAGCCAAGATGGGCAAACCGACGGATCGTGAGCTCGTGGAGCAGGCACGCGCCGGGAACGCGCAAGCGTTCGGGACGCTCGTGCAGCGTCACCAGCGGCGCATCTTCCGCCTCGCGTTCCACCTCGTGCGTACGGGCGCGGAGGCCGAGGACGTGACGCAAGAAACCTTCGTCCGAGCCTACCAAGCGCTCGACCGCTTCGACGGCCGCAGCGAGCCTTTCACCTGGCTCTACCGCATCGCCGTCAACCTCTCGCTCAACGCCATCCGCGCTCGCAAGACGAAGCGCGACGCGGTGCCCGCGGACGACCCGCGCATCGAGCCGCTCCTCGCGGAGCACCGCTCGTCACACGGCTCGGATCCGGCGCGGAGCGCGCAGGAGCGTCAGCTCACGAAGGCGCTGTGCGAGGGCATCGACAAGCTGTCGGACACGCTCCGGACCACGCTGGTCCTCGTGTGCATCGACGGCATGGGCCACGAAGAGGCCGCGCGGGTGCTCGATTGTCCCGAGGGCACGGTCGCGTGGCGCGTGCACGAAGCGCGGCGCAAGCTGCGCGAGCACCTCGAAAAGCAAGGGTTTGGAGGGGACGCGGCATGAGCCCCCAAGACAAGACCGACAAGACCGATCTCGGTGCCAAGGTCGACAAGCTCCTCGGTACCTGGCCTGCGCCGACACTCGACGACGCGGCTTGGGAAGAACGAGCGGCTTCGATCGTCGCGGCTGCGCAAGCCGCTCCCCGCGCGGACGACGCGGCGCTCACGGCGCTGCTCGCGCCGCCATCGCTCTCGCCCGAGGCGGGAGAGGCAGAACGCTTGGTTGCTTCGGAGAGCCCCGCGCGGCCTCTCCTTTCAGGAGAAAGAACGATGTCTCAGCAGGATTCGAACCCCGGGTCGTCGTCGGTCAAGCCCCCGGAGAGCATGCCGACGAGCGCCGCGACCTCGAAGCGCCCTTCGCTCAAGGAGCTCGCCGCGCGGGCCAGCCAAGCGGGTGCGTCCCGCCCGAGCATCCCGGGCCCGAGCTCGATCCCGCCGGCAGCCATCAGCAGGCCGCCGTCGGAGGTGCCGCCTGCGCCCGTCTCGCGCACGCCGATGCCCTCCGCGCCGCCGCCGAGGCCCTCGGAGGCCGGCAAGGAAGACTCGGGCGTCGTCGACCTGAACCTCATCAACAAGACGGCGACGGCCGAGCAGATCGCGGCGGCGGAGAAGGCCAAGCCCGCGACGCACGACCTCGCGTTCGAGGGTGACGAGAAGGTCGCGGCGGCGAGCGCGGGCAACGTGAAGAGCCTCGCCGAGGCGCGCGACAAGAAGGCCGAAAAGAAGGGCAGCGGCGCGACGTGGGGCATCCTCGTCGCGGTCGTCGGCATCGCCGCGGGCGTCGCGATCGTGATGCGTGGTCAGCCGTCGAAGCAGGACACGACCACGGCGAACGTCGGGCAGGACAAACCCCAGGTCGCAGCCGAGGCGCCGAAGGCTGTCGAGCAGAAGATCGCCGAGGCACCGCCGCCGGCGTCGACGGGTTTGTCGTTGGACTCGTTGCCGACGGAGCCCTCGGCGGACGCGCAGAAGGCCGCGCAACCGACGGGCGGCGGCGCTGCAACCGATTCGAAGGCCGCCGCGGCCACGCCTCCTGCGGGCGGCGCGGACACGCCGCCGGCGGCGACGGCGCCTGCCGGTCCGGCCCCGACGATCGGCGCGAAGCCCGGCGATCTTGCGGGCGCGATGGCGCAGGCCGTGGGTGGTTCCAATGAGAAAAACGACGCGACCGGCGAGATGGTCCCGGCGGCCGGCGGCAACAAGGGCGGCAACCAGACGATCCCGGAGCAGCCGTCGCAGGGCTCGGTCGCGAGCGCGGTCGGCGCGGTGATGCCGGGCGCGAAGGCGTGCGTCGCGGGCGCAGACGACGTGTCTCGCGCGCAGATCACGTTCTCGTCGGGCGGCACCGTAACGAACGTCAGCGTGACGGGTTGGGCCGCGAGCAACGGCCAGAGCGGGTGCGTCAAGGGAGCGCTGAAGGGCGCGAACGTCGGCGCCTTCTCGAAGCCCTCGTTTACCGTCGGTGTGACGATCCGGCCCTGAACGGCCGTACCGCGCCGGCCGGGCCTGGGCTTTCGAGGTTCGGCCGGCGCGACGGATCGTGCGGAAAACGTGTGTCTTGTCTTGACAGGCGAGACCCTCCGAATAGACTCCGCCCCCCCATGGTCTCCGCAACGCAGCAAAGCAGCCGCATCCGCAAGCGGAAGGCGCGGCGCGAAGGCACGGCCCGCAAGCGCGAGCTCCGCGCGCACGGCACGCCGAAGTTTCCGATCCACCTCGAGGGTTACGACCCGAACGCGCCCGATGCCCCCCGCACGGCGGCGAGCGCGGCAGCGAAGAAGTAGGGATTTGCTCCATGGCCAATCACGCATCTGCCGACAAGCGCAACCGCCAGCGCATCAAGAGGACGGCTCGTAACCGCGCCGCCAAGTCCGCCCTCCGCACCGAGCTGAAGAAGGCGCGCGCGACCATCACGGCCACCCCCGCGGAGGCCGCCAAGACCGTTCGTGAGGCCATCGGCGCACTCGACGGCGCGGCGCACAAGGGCACGATCCCCCGCAAGCGCGCCTCGCGCCTGCAGGGCCGCCTCGCCCGCGCGCTGCACAAGGCCACGAAGGCCGCATAGTTGATCCTCGGCCTCGGCCGAGCACGCATCGGACCGCTACACACCTCGAAATTTCGAGGCGTGCGGCGGTTTGTTGCATTTTGTTCGCCGTATTCGGCTCCCCTCCCGTCTCCCAGCAGAGCGATTGGGGGCGAAGCTCGACTTGTCCGAGCATGGCCCCCAAGCGGTGAACACGGGGTCAGGGGTGCGGGCGCTCGTTAATGCGCGTCGGCCCAGGTCGGACCCGCGCCCACGTCCACCACGAGCGGCACATCGAGCGGGAACACCGTCTCCATCACCTCGCGCACCTTCGCCTTCGCCTCCTCCACGCGATCGGCGGGCACCTCGAACGTGAGCTCGTCGTGCACCGTCAGCACCATGCGCGCGCCCGGCACGACGGGTTCGCCAAGACGAACCATCGCGAGCTTCAAGAGATCCGCGCTCGAACCCTGGATCGGCGTGTTCTGCGCGATCCGCTCGGCGTACGCGCGGCGGCCACGATCGGAGCTGTGTACGTCCGGGACCATGCGTCGACGACCAAGCATCGTCTGCACGACCTGCGTATGCCGCGCCTCCGTCATCGTGCGCTCCATGAACTCGTGCACGCCGCGGTAGCGCTGGAAGTAGGCGTTGATGAAGCGCGCGGCCTCGACACGCGGGATGTCGAGTCGCCTCGCGAGCGCGGCCTCGCCCATGCCGTAGATCACGCCGAAGTTGATGGTCTTGCTGCGCCTCCGCATCTCGACCGTCACCTCCGAGGCCTCGACGCTGAAGATCTCCATCGCCGTGCGCGTGTGCACGTCCTGCCCCGTGCGGAAGGCATCGACGAGCACCGGGTCCTTCGACAGATGTGCGAGTACGCGTAGCTCGATCTGCGAGTAGTCAGCGGAGAGCACGACGAACCCCGGCGGCGCCACGAACGCCCGCCGGATGTGGCGGCCGAGCTCGGTCCGGATCGGGATGTTCTGCAGGTTCGGATCCTGTGACGAGAGGCGCCCCGTGGCCGCGACCGCCTGGCTCCAGCGCGTGTGGATGCGCCCGGTCTCCGGGTGCACGAGCTTCGGCAGCGCGTCGACGTAGGTGCCCTTGAGCTTCGCGATCGCGCGATGTTCGAGCACGATGCCCGGCAGCGGGTGATCCTCGGAGAGCTGCTCAAGCACGTCCGCGTCCGTCGAGCGGCCGGTCTTCGTCTTGCGCAGGCTGCGGAGCTTGAGCTCGTCGAAGAGGATCGTCTCGAGCTGCCGCGGCGACGCGAGGTTCCACTCCTTGCCGGCGGCGTCGTGCGCGCGTTTTTCGAGGACCGCGAGCTCTTTCGCCATCTCCTCGCCGAGCGAGGCGAGCGCCTTCGGATCGACGAGCACGCCCGTGTACTCCATCTGCGCGAGCACCGAAGCGAGGGGCAGCTCGATCTTCGTGAAGAGGTCGCCGAGGTGCGCGGCTTCAAGGCGCGGCGTCTGCTGCTCGACGAGCGTGAGGGCGACCTCCGGGAAAGCCGCGGCGTACCCCGTCGCCAGCTCGATCTCGACGTCGTCGAGCGCGCGCTGCGCTTGCCCGCGCTTCTTCGGCGCGAGCTCCTCGAACGGCTGCATCTTCACGCCGGCGTCGCGCTCGGCCACGTCGGCGAGCTCGTGCGACGCCTCGGAGTCGAGCAAGTAACTCGCGAGCATCGTGTCGAATGTGGCGCCGCGGAGCGACAGACCGTGGCGGCGCAAAAGGACGTCGACGAACTTCAGATCATGGCCGAGCTTCGCGATCGCAGGGTCGCTCAGGATCGGTCCGAGCACCACGGCGACGTCGCTCATGCCGAGCTGCGCGGGCACGCCGAGATAGCGATGGCCGATCGGCACGTAGACGCTCTGGCCACGCTCGTAGGCGAGCGCGAGGCCACAGACGTGCGCGCGCATGGCCTCGCGTGAGGTCGCGTGGACCTCGATCGCGAGCTTGCCGGCCTTCTGCACCTCTGCGGCGAACGCAGCGAACTCGTCGCGCGTGGCGATCGCGCGCCTGCTGCCGCCCACGGGCGCCGCGGCGGGCACGGCCTTGATGAAGCGCGTGAAGCCGAGCTCCGTGAAGAGCGCTCGGAGCCGCGCGACGTCCGCGCCGCCGTACCGAAGCGCCTCGAAGTCGAAGTCGACCTGCGCCTCCATGTGCAAGCTGACGAGCTTCTGCGACAGGCGCGCGTCCGCCTCGTGCTCGCGCAGGTTGTCGCGGATCTTCTGGCGCTTGACGCGATCGAGGCCCGCGTAGATCCCGTCGAGCGTGGCGAACTCCTTCAAGAGGTCCGCGGCGGTCTTCACGCCGACGCCGGGCACGCCGGGCACGTTGTCGCTCGTGTCGCCCACGAGCGCGAGCAGGTCGCGGAGCTGCGTGGGCGGCACGCCGAACTTCTCCTCGACCTCGGCCGGACCGTAGACCTTGTCGCGCCCGTCCCAGAGCATCACGCGGTCCGCGTCGACGAGCTGCATCAGGTCCTTGTCGCTGCTCACGATCACGACCCGCAGGCCCCGCTCCTTCGCGCGCGCGACCGCGACCGCGAGCAGATCGTCGGCCTCGAGGCCGTCGGCGATGTAGATCGGGATGCGGTACGCCTCGACGATCTCCTTGCAGCGCGCCATCTGCACGTGAAGGTCGGGCGGCGCCGGGGGGCGATGCGCCTTGTAGTTTTCGTCGAGATCGTCGCGGAACGTGCGCCCGGGCGAGTCCATCGCGACCGCGAGGAACGCCGGTTTGCGCTCGTCGACGAGCTTCGACAACATGCTCACGGTGCCGTAGGTGGCGTGCGTGGGCTCGCCCGTGGGGCTCGTCAGGGGCGTCTGGATCGCGTGATACGCGCGGAAGACGTAGCCCGACAGGTCGATGATGTAGAGGACATCGGACGCGCCCGGCGGCGGTAGCTCGGCCTTGCGGGTGACCATGGGGCGAGCATGTAGCACGGCCGCGAGGCGGAATGGTCGAGCAGCCGAGCGCTACCGCTCGATGCGCTCGCGCGTCACCGTCACCTCGGCGTTGCCCTCGCCCTCGCGCGCGACGGACACCGTGACGCGTGATCCCGAGGGACCGCGGAGCCTTTGGATCGCGTCGGGGAGCGTCATCTCCAGGGCCGACACGCCGTCGATGCGCAGGAGCCGATCTCCGCGTCGAAGCCCTGCTTTCGCGCCCGGCCCGTTCTCGACGAGCGACGAGATCACGATCCCGTTCGGCGTGGGCACGAGGATCGCGCCGATGCCCTCGAGCTCGCTCTCGCTGCCGCCGTCGCCGCGTGATCGGAGCGTGATGTCCTCGCGGATGACCGAGGCGCCGCGCGTGGTCAAACCCGGCACGATCCGGCTCTTGTAGCCGTCGCGCTCCACGCGCACCGAGAACGGCCCCGGCGGCACGCCTACGAGCGAGAACGCGCCCTCCGCGTCCGTCGTGACGGGCGCCGCGAGGTCGAAGCCTCCGCCGCCCGCCACCCCGTCGAGCCGCACCGTCGCCCCTGCGATGGGACTCCGTGTCTCCTCGTCGCGCACCGTGCCCGAGAGCGTGGCCATGCGCGGCAGCGCGATCCGTACGTTGCGCGCCGTCTGACCGACCTCGACCTCCACGGTCTCGCTCTTGCCCGGCGGATGCCCCTCCGCGCTCGCGCCGAGCACGTACTTCCCTGGAGGCAGTTTTTCCAAGCGAAACGCGCCTGCCGGATCCTCCACCTTCTTCGGCCGGCCTCGCACGCCGATGTCGACGCCCTCGGTCTTCGGCAAGAAGAGCTCGATCGTGAGGCGATACGAGGTCACCGCCGCGCCTTGCTCGTCGACGACCACGCCCTCGATCGCGCCGCCCTGACCGAGCTTCACGATGTTGTCCTTGCCCGACTCCACACGGACGCGCTCGGACGACGGATGCTGCGAGTGATGCGCGACGACCATGCAACCCGCGGCCTCCGCGGGCAGCCGGAAGTGGCCTTCCATGTCGGTCGTCGTCGTGAGCTGCGCGCTTCGATCATCGCAGCCGACGGCGGCGCGCGGGACGGGTTGTCCCTCCGCGTCGAGCACGGTCCCGGTCACGTCGTCGTCGGCCGGCGGCTCGTCTTGCTTCGCGATCGCAGGCTTCGACGGCGCGTGTGGCGCCGCGCTCGCCTCCGTCGTCTCCACGGGCGGCGCGAGGGTCGCGGTGGTGGCGCGCGGGCGCGGCGGTCTCGCAGGGGGCGCGCCGGGGCTCGGCAGCACGAGCCACACGAGGAGCGGCACGACCAGCAGCGCGACGAAGGTCGCGAGCGCGAACGACCAGGCGCGCCGAGGCGTGGTCACGGCTCGACGCCCGGCCCGGCGTCGGGCGAGGCGCTGCGGATGTCGTCGAGCTCGCCGGGCGACGTCTCACCGGCGGGACCGAGCGCAGGCCCCTCGGGCTCCGCGGGCCACGGCGTCTCGCTGGAGGAGCCGCCGCAGCCGAAGAGCGAGAGGACGAGCAGGACGAGCAGGGATCGCGAACGCATGCGCGGACTATACCCGAGCCGAGGGAGCCCGGCCGGCAGGGACGCTAGCGCGTCTCAGCGAGGTTCGTACGCGCGATCCAGGCGCAGATCGCCGCGTTCAGGACGCACCACACGACGAGCGCCACGCGGCCGAAGGGCCCGCCCGCGTCACCGAGCGCGACGAGCGAGAGCAGGTACGCCCCCGTGCCCACGGAGAGCCCCGCGATCGCCGGGCGCAGGCGCTTCATGCCGAAGCCCACCGCCGTGAGCGCGAAGGGGACGAACGCGTTCGCGAGCGGCAGGAAGCGATGGAGCGAGACGCCGACGAGCAGATCGAGGTCTGCGATCGGGCGCGCAGCGACGTCGACCCAGAAGTCCGCGCGCGGCAAGAGCCACGGCGCGAAGAAGAGCAGCCCCGGGCCCGCGGCGAGCGCCGGCAGGAGGAAGTCGAGGCGCAGCGGGCTCTTCGCGTCCTTGTTCTTCTTGCGCGCCGCACGCGCGACGAAGGCCGTCATGAGCACGAGCGCGACGAGGCGCGTGAACGCATGTTGCTTCGTCACGGACACGGCCGCCTCGGCAGCGTCGAGCACGCCCGCACCATAGAGACGCTTTCCGCCGTCGGAGCTGTCGATCACGCGCGCGCTCTTCCGCAGCGCGTCCTCGACCGCGGCCGGATCGGTCACGCCGAGGCCCATCACGAGCGCGGCCGCGCCGGCGACGTGGGGCGAGGCCATCGACGTGCCGTTCCAGCCGGGGAACTGCTCGCACTTGTTGCGGCCCTTGTTGCACACCGTCTGCTGCACGACCTTCACGCCCGGCGCGGCGAGGTCCACGCCTTCTCCGCGCGACGAGAACGACGCGAGTTTGTCGCTCGGATCGGTCGCGCTCACGCCGATGACGCCGTCGGACGCACCGGGGAACTGCACGCTGCCGCCGGTGTTGCCCGCAGCCGCGACGACCACCGCGCCCATGCTCGTCGCGTGGTCGATCGCCTTCTGCAGCACCTTCGCGTTGCGCGGGCCGCCGAGGCTCAGGTTGATCACGTGCGCGCCGTGATCGGCCGCCCAGCGAATGCCGTCGGCTACGTCCGCCGTCGTGCCCCAGCCGTTCTCGTTCAGCACCTTCACGGGCATGAGCCGCGCGCCGAACGCCACGCCCGACGCGCCGATCCCGTTGTTCGTCGACTGCGCGATCGTGCCGGCCACGTGCGTGCCGTGGCCCTGATCGTCGTTCGCGTGCTCGTTGCCCGTCACGAAGTTCCAGCCCTCGACGCACTCGGTCGCGGCGAGATCGGTGCCCTTCATGAAGGGGCCGTGGTCCTCGCAGGCGATGCCCGTGTCGACGACGGCGACGGTCACGCCGCGGCCGACCGAAAAATCCCACGCCCGCTGCGCGCCGATGCGCTCCATGTGCCACTGCTCGCCCGCGAGCGGGTCGTTCGGGACGAACGACGCACGCACCCGCGCGAGCGGCTCGGCGAACTCGACACGCGGATCCCGCGAGAGCCGATCCAGCACGCTCGCCACGTCGCTTGCGGGCACCGTCGCGATCTGGATCTTCGTCGTCGGCTCGAGCTGCGTCGGCGTGAACGAGAGCCCGAAGTCCGCGGCGAGCGAGAGCAGCGAGGGCGCGTCGAGGTCGTCCCGAGCGTCCACCACGATCTGCCCCGGCACATCCCAGCTCGTCTCGCCGAGATCGGAAGGCGTCGACAGGAACCCTTCCGTCGCGATGGCGACGGGCTCGTAGAGCGGGCCGAGCCGATCGGCGTACGTCTCCGGGGCGCCATTCGCTCGCGAAGGATCTACGAGCGAGCGCTCGGCACCTTGGGCGCTCGCGGCGCTTACGGCGGCGACGAGCGCGGTCGCGACGAGCGCGGTCGGGAGAGCGGCAGGCGTTCGCATGACGTTATCCTAGCGCAGCGCAGAAGCCGGGTCCCGTCCGCATCGAGCCGGCGAGCGGGACGACCTTGGACGCATCGCGGCGCGTGTCGCGGCTTGGCAGCCCTACCGAAGTCGTGGTAGCGGCCGCTTCCATGGAGTTCTTGATTCCCTCGCGAACCGCGCGCCCCGCGGACGATCCCATCTTCGCGCTGAACACGGAAGCGCAGGCGAGAAAGAAGTCCGGTGATCCGGTCATCAACGCGACCGTCGGCGTGCTGCTCGACGACGATGGCAAGCTCGCGGTGATCGGCGCCGTGGTCGAGGCGCTGCGCTCGGTCCCGCCCGAGGTCGGCGCTGCGTACGCGCCGATCGCCGGCCCGCCGGCCTTCTTGCAGGGCGTGATCGACGACCTCTTGGCCGGCCGTCCCGAGGCCTCCTTTGCGACCGCCGTCGCCACACCCGGCGGCTCCGGCGCGCTGCGCCACGCGATCACCACGTTCCTCGAGCCGCAGCAAATGCTGCTCACGACGGGCTTTTACTGGAGCCCGTACAAGACCCTCGCGGACGAGGCGGATCGCACCCTCGCCACGTTCCGCATGTTCGACGACAAGGGCCGCCTCGACATCGCCGACTTCGAGCGCAAGCTCGCCGGCGTCCTCGACGCACAGGGCCGCGCGCTCGTCTTCCTGAACACGCCTTGCCACAACCCGACGGGGTATTCGCTCGACGAAAAGGACTGGAACGGCATCGTCGACGTCGTCGGGCGCGCCGCCGGGCGCGGGCCCATCACCGTGCTGCTCGACGTCGCCTACGGTCGGTACGCGAAGGAGAAGCTCGA
The DNA here is from genome assembly GCF_029946465.1 of Polyangium sorediatum. Lineage (NCBI taxonomy): Bacteria > Pseudomonadati > Myxococcota > Polyangiales > Polyangiaceae > Polyangium > Polyangium sorediatum. The sequence continues at coordinate 109,729 of NZ_JARZHI010000017.1, read as the reverse complement.
CGAGACATTCGCGCCGGCGCTGCGCCTCGCGGACAAGGCCATGGTCCTCTTCGCCTGGTCCGCGTCGAAGTCGTTCACGCAGTATGGCCTGCGCGTCGGCGCGCTCGTCGCGCTCTGCCCCGACGCCGGCAAGCGCGCGCGCGTCCAGAATGCGCTCACGTACGCGAGCCGCGGCACCTGGTCGAACTGCAACGCGGCCGGCATGACCGCCATCGCCCGGGTCCTCGCCGATCCCGATCTCCGCGCCCGCGTCGACCAGGAGCGCGCCGCGTGGAAGGACCTCCTCGACCGCCGCGTCGAGCGCTGGAACGCCCTCGCGACCGCCGCGGGCCTCGGCTATCCCCGCTACGACGGCGGCTTCTTTACCACGGTGTTTTGCGAGGACGCTCCGCGTGCCGCCGCGCGTCTGCGCGAGGAAGGCATCTTCGTGGTGCCGGTCCAGGGCGCGCTCCGCGTCGGCCTCTGCTCGGTCCCCGAGCGGGACATCGAGCGGCTCGTCGACGGGCTCCGGCGGGCGACGAACCCCTGATCCATCGGGACGGCCGGACGACCGCGACGAAAATCGAGCGTTCTGGTAACGTCTCGAATCCATCGCCGCGCGCGCGGCGCGCGCCTTGGAGGCCGTGAGAATGGGAAGGTTCGAGATGGGTGCTACTCGCCAAAGGCCGTGGGGGCTCGTGGGTGTCTCGGCAGCGCTCGTGATGCTGCTCGGGGGATGCCCGGATGCGTTGACCCTGGGAACCGAGGACCCGACCGGCGCCTCGGGCGGCGCGGGCCCTGGCGGAGGAGGACCGGGCGGCGGCGGCAACGGCGGCGCTCCGACGAGCTGCATCTCGAACTCCGATTGCCCCGCGCCCACTGCGGTCTGCGACACGAAGAAGTCGACATGCGTCGAGTGCCTGGAGATCGCGGACTGCGCGTTCCGGCCGGGCACGATCTGCTCCGAGGGCGCGTGCGTGTGTCCGAACGAGGGCGAGTCGTTCTGCGGCGCACCCGCGCGTTGCGTCGATCGGCAGACGAGCAGCCAGGACTGCGGCACCTGCGGGCACGCTTGCTTCGGCGCGTGCACCGAGGGCAAGTGCGCGGACGCCTGGGAGCCGACGCCGACGCAGGACGCGCCCGCCCCGCGCTCGCATCACGTCGGCGTGTGGACCGGCGCGACGATGATCGTCTGGAGCGGCAACACCGCCAGCGGCAACACGAACACCGGCGGCATGCTCGACCTCGCCACGGGCACGTGGACGCCGACGAGCACCGCGAACGTCCCGGCGCCGCGCTCGCGCGGCCGCGCTGTCTGGACCGGCACGCACATGGTCGTCTGGGGCGGCGAGAACGGCACCCCGGTCAAGACGGGCGGCGTGTTCAACCCGATCTCGAACACGTGGTCGACGATGACCACGGCCGGCGCGCCCTCGCCGCGTTCGGGCCACACGATGGTGTGGACCGGCTCGAAGGTGATCGTGTGGGGCGGGTTTGACGGGACGAACTACCTCGGCGACGGCGGCGCGTACGACGTGACCGAGGACCGCTGGGACGCGATCCCCGGGGGCGGCACGCCGCCGAGCCCGCGCTCGGATCACTCGGCCGTGTGGACCGGCTCGGACATGATCGTGTTCGGCGGCTACGGCTTCAACGGCGTCGAGGTCACCTACCTCGGCGACGGGGCCGAGTTCGATCCGGGCACGGGCGTCTGGAGCGCGGTCAAGGACGGCCAACCGCCGGCGCGCGCGCGTCACGCGGCCGAGTGGACGGGCACCGAGATGATCGTCTGGGGTGGCTACGATCTGCTCGGGCCGGCGTCGATCGGCGCGCGGTACAAGCCGAAGATCGAGTGGAGCTTCATGACGACCGAGGCTGCGCCCGAGCTCAGGCAGTTCCACACGGCCGTGTGGATCGCGCCGCGCCTCATCGTGTGGGGCGGCCAGAACGTCGACGGCAGCTACCTCAACACGGGCTCGCTCTACAACCCGGCGACGAACACCTGGAGCGCGAAGCCCATCCCGACGGCGCCCCTCGGCCGCGCGCATCACACGGCCATCAGCACGGGCAGCAAGATGGTCGTCTGGGGCGGCGTCACGCCCGGCGGCGGCGTCACGAACACCGGCGGCGTCCTCGATCCGTCGATCCTCCCCTGAACGATGCGCTGGGCGCGCTTCGCCCTCGCGCTCTCTTTCCTCGGGCTCGCGTCGTGCACCCACGAGCGACGCGAACCCGAGGCAGACGTCACGCTCGTCCTCGCCGCGTACTCGGCGTCGCGTGACGCCTTCGAACGCGACATCCTCCCCGCCTTTCAAGCGCAGCACGAGGCGCGCACCGGCAAGCGCCTCCGCGTGCGCGCCTCGTACCTCGCGAGCGGCGCGCAGTCTCGCGCCGTCGCCTCCGGCTTCCCCGCCGACGTCGTCGTGCTCGCGCTCGCCCCCGACGTCGCGCGCCTGGAGAAGGAAAAACTCATCACGCACGACTGGCGCAAGCGGGGCCGGCACGGCGCTTTCACCACCTCCGTCGTGGCCCTCGCGGTGCGTCCGGGCAATCCGAAGGGCGTCACGGGTTTTTCCGACCTCGCGCGCCCGGGCCTCGACGTGCTCATGCCGAACCCGAAGACGAGCGGCGGCGCGATGTGGAACGTCAGCGCGCTCTGGGTCTCGGCGCTCCGTGGCCATGCGGGCGTCGCTGCGAACGACGAGGGCGCCGCGCAGGGATATCTCCGCGGCGTCCTGAAGAACGTCGCCATCATGGACAAGGGCGCGCGCGAGAGCCTCATCACGTTCGAGAAGGGCGTCGGCGACGTGGCCGTCACCTACGAGAGCGAGGTCTTCGCGGGCCGCGCCGCGGGCCGCACCTACGACATGGTGATCCCCGCGTCGACGATGGTCGTCGAGGTCATGGCGGCCGTCGTCGACGTGAACGCCACGAAGCACGCCCTCCTGCCCGAGGCCGAGGCCTTCGTCGACTATTTGAGCTCCAACGAGGCGCAGCACTTCCTCGCGAAGTACGGCTTCCGCAGCGACGACCCCGAGGTACGCGCCGCGCACGCCGACGCGTTCCCCGAGGTCCAAGCCCCCGTGCGCATCGACGCGCTCGGCGGCTGGGACGAGGTCGTGCCCAAGCTCTTCAGCAAGGAAGGCGTCTTTCCGCGCACGTGGGAGAGCGTGTACGCGGCGCCTTGAGCGTTACTCGAGCGCGCCTTCTTCCACCACGGCGACGAACTTGTCCTGCTTCTTCTGCTGCGCCCACATCACGGCCTGACGGGGCCGGATGAACCCTGCGCCTTGCTGGATCTTCGGGTACTGCGGCATGGGCGCCGCCGTCGCGAGCAGGCCCTCGCGGATCTGCGCGGGCGTGAGGAGCGGGTTCGCTTCGAGCATCTGCGCCGCCACGCTCGCGGCGATCGGCGCGGCGAACGACGTCCCGTCGACGTGCTGGTAGTCGACGCCGATGTACTTCTGCCGGTTGATGCGCGCGCTGACCGCGTCGATGAGCCCGTTCACGCTGCTGCGCTCGTCGTGGCCCGCGCGCTGCTTCTGCTCGGAGAACCCCTGCTCGACGGAGAGCTCTTCGAGCACGGAGAGGAGCTGGAAAAGCGCGACGGCTTCCCGTGCGACGAGCGTGCCGGGCAGCATCGGCGCGGGCACCCAGATCGCGGGGGCCACGAGGTCCGGCTTGTCGAGCCCCTCGCGGATCGTGCCGTAGCTCGACGGCCAGAGCGACGCGTCGCCTTCGCGCTCGCCCTTGTCGTCGAGACCGCCGACGGTGATCGCCTCGGGCGCGGACGCGGGCGGACGCGAGGGCCTGCCGGGCGTGTTGCCTGCGGCGGCGAAGACCGTGATCCCTGCGGCGACGACCTCGGCGACGGCGGCCTCGACCTCGGCGAGGTCGGGATCACTCGACGGCGCGGCGAGCGACACGTTGAGCACGCGGATGCCGAGGTGCGGGTATCGGAGCGGAAAGCGGATCGCGTGGGCGACGTTCTTGCCCGTGATCTTTCCCTCGCTGCTCATCGCCTTGACGAGCACGACCTCGGCTTCCGAGGCGAGCCCGCGGTACCGGCCGCCCGAAACGTAGCCGTTCCCTGCGGCGGTGCAGGCGGTCATGGTGCCGTGCCACGACGCAGCGCGCGGCGTGAAGAAGTCGTCGGCGACGGCCTCGTCACGCGTCGCGTCGGCGTACGCCTTGATGCGGCGCTTCGGGCGCATGAGGTCGGGGTGCGGATAGAAGCCGCTGTCGACGAGGGCGATGACGATGCCGCGGCCGGTGAAGCGGGGGTTGGCGTCGAGGCGCTCGGGGATGGAGAGGAGCTGGGGGCGGGCCATCGGGGGCGTGGTTGTGACACCGAACGAGGGGGGAGGGCAATGGATGGCGTAGGATCACGGACCTCTCGCGCGTGGTGCGCCCGCCGTCGAGGTGCGGCCACGAACCGAAACGCTCGAAGCGCAGGCCTGTGCGATGTGGTTGCAATGGTAACAATGGAGAGCGCGCCATTTCGGTTAAATCGACGCTTTCTTTTGATATTCTGGATCGTCTGATTCCTGCCTTCGTACGAGTCCCTCAATAGGCGCGGCGCCGTGCTGAGCTTCCGCACCGTGTCACACCCTTGACTTCGAGGTTTTTCTCGGGTCTACTCGATGCTGGAATCATTGGCATAACGCCCACGCGCCAGGAGGGCCTCATGAGTCTCATGAGTTCTGCCATCTATTGTCCGTTACCTTCGGCGCTCAATCCCAACGGCGCCGAGGCGCAGGCCGCGAGCCTCGGGTGGGCGCGGCGCCACGAGCTTCTCCCGACGGAAGCCCTCTACACACGGCTCGAAAAAATTCAGCTCGGAACGCTCGGCGCGCGATTCTTTCCCGACGCGAGCGCCGATGCCCTGCGAATCGCGACGGATTGGCTCGTGCTGTTTTTCCTGACGGACGACCTGAGCGAGCGGCCGGAGGTGCATCCGATCGATACCGCGCTCTTGCTGGGTCGGCAGGTGAACGTCCTGCGCGGAACCGAACCGTCGCAAGGGGATGTCCCGATGGGGAGCGCGTTCGAGGATCTTCGGCTCCGGATGACGAGCATGTTCTCGGAGGCCTGGTTCGCTCGTTTCGCCGACAAGGTGGCGGATCTGTTCGCCGGTTTTGCCTGGGAGGCGATCAATCGAAAAAACCGGTTCGTCCCGCACGCAGAGCTTTATTTGGAGGCGCGGAAGACCACGATTGGTCTTTCTCCGCTGATCGAGCTCGCCGACGCGGATCGTGCACGGCCCGCGGGGACGGCGGCCCGGATGCGGCCGGACGTCGCGCGGCTCGAAGGCCAGGCTTGCTCGCTCGTGGGAATGGCGAACGACCTGTTCACGTATGCGCGGGAGCTCGACGAGGGCGATTACCACAACCTCGTGCTCGTGCTCATGCGGGAGAAAAAAATCGGCGCCGCGCAAGCCGAGGAGCTGGTGGTTGGCATGCACAACGAGCGCATGCGCCAATGGTTCCAGCTCGCGGAGCGCCTACGCCACGACGATCCGGACGAGGGCACGCGCCGCTTCGTCACCGCGCTCGGGCATCTGCTGCGTGGCCATCTCGATTGGGCCTACGAAAATGGGCGGTATCAAGTCTCTCCCACATTGCCGCCCAAGGTCGCCGTCGCGCGAGAAGAAGGCTCGTCGGGCTAGCTGCTCGCCATCTGCGCGAGGAGCGCCGGGGTCTGCATCGCGGTCGTGAGGGCGGAGCCCATCATGTCGCGTAAAAACGACGCAAAATAATCGGCAACCCAGTCGGAAAGATCGCTCGGCGAGGCGGAGGGGAATCCGTGCATCACATCCATCGAGATGATCAGGCTAACGCTCGCCGCGCCGTAAAGGAGCTTCGGCAGCGCCTCCCCGTTCGTGACGAGGCCGGGGATGACCGTCTCGAGGTAGAACGAGCGCTTGTCGTTGCTCTTCTCGACCAGGGCCTCGGACATGATCGCGACGTACCCAGCGATGATCTGCTTCAGATCCTCGCGCCGGTAATCCTTCGCCTGGGTGAGCTCGACGGCACGGACGAGCGCGTCCGTGTACTTTTCGACGTTCGCTTGGATGAACCGAGCGAGCTGCAGGCGATCGCCTTCGGTGAGCATGGCGCATGCTACCACATTGTCCGCGCAGGGTAATATGGTGTTCGCCTCGGTCATCCGGGCAGCCCGCACATCGCAACGCGATCCATCTCACATTTCTGACCCATGCAGTGAGGGTGCGAAGCGACGCCCGCGGACCTCGTCGCTCCCGGCGCCGCCACAGCCGTGAGATCCTGCATGCGCGATGCGCGCCTCGGAAACCCGTTTGTCTAGAGAATTTCGCTCCTGGCGAGCAAGCAGGCGCCTCCTGTTCGTCACGTACGGAGCCCGCGGCGACATATCCCAATCGACCCGACAACATACCACCCCACATTCAAAAATCCACGTCAAGACAAAAATCCCTTACCCGCGCACCGCCTCCTTCCACCCGCGCCATCGAATGAGGGCTGGCGCCGCGCTTCTGCAATCGCATTCAACCCGAAATGCCCGACAAGCCGCAAGCGCCACGCCCGACGAATACGTTTGGCCGCGCCTCTCCTCTCGCGACGCGCCCCCGCCGACGATCGCCCGACACCCCCTCCCGCACCGCGCACGCCTTGAGCTCCACGCCGACACACCTGCTTTGGGGCGCGTATTTCAAGCCCCCAGGAGCCTCCCCCGGTCAGTCTTGTGTCGACGGTTGGTCCATGCTACGGGTCGCTGTCATGGAAGCGTGGGCAACTGAGCTGCTGTCTGTCTTCAGGTCCAAGATCAAGGTCGTGGCGCAGGCCATGGCCGATCGTGCGCAAAAAGATCCGAACGTCCGGATCCGGTACACTGCCGCAGACCTCGAGCAGTTCCTCATGAGCCTGCACGCCATGATGGCGGAGGAGCTCGACAACAAGGGCACCGAAGCCCTGGCGACGTACATGGGTGCCGTGGTTCCCTCGCAGATCTCCCAGGGCGAGAACCTCCTCGCCATGATCTGGTACGCCACGTGGAACGCGGTCACCGTGCACGCCGAAGTCGTGCCCCACATCTCAGCCGAGCACCAGGGTCCGGCGAGTTCGTACCTCCGGGAGTGGTGGGCCAACTACAACTCCGAGATGTCGCGCAACGCCCTGCAGGCTGGCTGGACGCTGCCGTAGATCGTCGCCGGTCGTCATCGCTCACGACCGCCGATGCCCACGTGACCCCGGTAGATCCCACGCTCCTTCGGAAGATGAGCGCCAACGAGTCATGCACCGACGCGTTGCCCCTCGAGCGCTCTTTCGCTTTCCCCTCATGGCGGTGACGTGACGCACGGTCGCGCGGATTCCGCTTCCCTTCTCGGGCGCGCGCTTCACGTGCTCGAGCAGATGGAGGTGCGGCTCGCCGAAGCCGAGCGGGCCAAGAATGAGGCCATCGCGATCGTCGGAATCGCATGCCGTTTGCCCGGCGGAGGCATCGACCCTGAGACGTTCTGGCGAAAGCTGCGCGACGGGACGAACGGCATCCGCTCGACGATCCCAGAGCGCTGGACCGCCAGCGCCGCGCCCCACCCCGCCGCCCACTGGGCGGGCCTCCTCGACGGCGTGGACCAGTTCGACGCCGAGTTCTTCGGCCTGCCCCCAGCCGAGGCCTCCGCCATGGATCCCCAGCAGCGGGTCCTGCTCGAGGTCGCCTGGGAGGCGCTGGAAGACGCAACCATCCCCGCCGCCTCGCTCGAAGGGAGCCGCACGGGCGTCTACGTCGGGATCACGCTGCACGATTACGAGCGCCTGTCGTCCGCCGCGTCCGACGAACCGGAGGGGCTCCTGGCCACGGGCACGGCCGTGCCGCTCGCGGCGGGCCGGATCTCGCACCTGCTCGACCTGCGGGGGCCAAGTCTTTGTATCGATACGGCCTGCTCCTCGGCCCTCGCGGCCGTTCATGCCGCCTGCCGGGCATTGCGAGACGGCGAGTGTGATCTCGCGCTCGCCGGGGGCGTAAACCTCATCCTCGACCCGCGCGGTTCGAACCTCCTCTCCTCGCTACAAATCCTGTCGTCCGAGGGCAAGTGCAGGACCTTCGACGCCGCGGCCGATGGATACGTTCGGTCCGAAGGGTGCGGGATCGTCGTCCTGCGCCGGCTCTCGGATGCCTTGCGCCAGCGGGATCCCATACGAGCCATCGTCCGCGGCTCCGCCGTCGTCCACAATGGGCGGGCGCAGAGCCCCACGGCGCCGAGCGTGAGCGCGCAGGTCATGGCGCTGCGCCTCGCGCTCGGCGAGGCGCGCGTGGCGCCTACGCGCGTGGGCTACGTGGAGATGCACAGCAATGGCTCGCCCCTCGGCGACGCCATCGAGGCCGAGGCGCTTCGCGCCGTGCTCGGCGCTGCGCGACCCGACAGATCGACGTGCGTCCTCGGATCGCTGAAGACGAACATCGGCCACGCCGAAGCGGCCTCGGGCGTCGCCGGCCTCGTCAAGGCGGTGCTCGCGCTGGAGCACGAGGCCATCCCGCCCAATCTCCATTTCGAGAAGCTGAATCCGCGGATCTCCCTCACGGACACGCCGTTCACCATCCCCGTCGCCGAAGTCCCCTGGAAGCGCGGCGAATCCCCACGAATTGCCGGCGTGAGCGCGTCCGGCCTCAGTGGCACGAACGTACACGTGGTCGTCGAGGAAGCCCCGGCCCCGAGACGCGACGAGCGGCCTCTGCGCGCGCAGACGAATCTCCTGCCGCTCTCCGCCCGCACTTCGGCCGCGCTCCGCGCCTCGGCGGAGCGGCTACGCGCACACCTTGCCGAGCACCCCGACATCCGCGTGGACGACGCCTGCTACACAGCCGCCGTCGGACGGAACCATTTCGAGCACCGCCTCGCGCTCCTCGTCGGTTCACCGGACAAACTACTCGACGACCTTGCCGTCGTCGCCGCGGGCGGGATCCCGCGGGACGCATCGAGCGGCGTCGCGCCGCGCAGCACGCGAAAGCCCCGGATTGGTTTTTCCTGCCCGCACCAGCGCTCCGTCGCGGCCCACGTCGGTCGCGCTCTCTACGAGAAGGAGCCCGTCTTCCGCCAGGCCGTGGTCACCTGCGAGGAGGCGCTCCGGGCCAGGCTCGGCCGCGACGTGGCCCCGACCTTCACGCAAAACGGAGAGGAATCGACGTCCCCCCCGGGGCAGCGATGCTTCGTCCTGCAATACGCCGTCGCGCAGCTCCTTCGCTCGTGGGGTGTCTACCCGAGCGCGTCGCTCGGAGAGGGCAGCGGCGAGGTCCTCGCGGCCCACCTCGCGGGCATTTTGCGGCTCGAAGAGGCCATCTCACTGCTGCTCGCGTGGGAAAACGCGGTCCCGCTCGAAGAGACGATCGAGCCGATTCGCTTCGAGCCTCCGCGGACGGCGCTGCACCTCGCATCGCGGCCCGACGGCCTCCCCGCCGACCTCGAAGGCTGGAGGGCCTGGGCACGCGCCGGGACCCCCGTCCGCGCGTCCGGCGCCGCCATCGATGCGCGTGATTTCACTGCAATCTTGGAGCTCGGTCCGCAGCCCGCTCCCTCGAACACGGACGTTCCCAGAAGCCCCTTCCTACCTTCGGCCGTGGCCTCTTTGCAGGAAGGAAGGCCCGATGCGGACGTGCTCCTCTCCGCCCTCGGGCTGCTTTATACGCGGGGCGTCGCGCTGGATTGGCAAAACATTCACCAGGGGTACGACCTCTGCCGCGTCCGGCTGCCTACGTATCCCTTCGATCGAAAGCGATTTTGGCTGCGCGCCCCAGCGAACCGCACGAATGCCGAGACGCCTTTCTCCGAGGGCCAATCGCTCCTCGGTCGACCGCTCGTCCCCTTCGCACACCAGCCGTTGCTCCGTGGATTCGAGCGCACGCTCGACGCGGCCGCGATCGACGGCCTTGGGAGGCACCACCTCGCCTTCGTGGATGTCCTGTCCCTGGGGGCGCTCGCGAGCCTCGCGCGCTCAGCCGGCGATGACGACCGTCCCTTGCGCCTCGCCGTCGAGCGACTCGTCCTCGCCGAGGACGGCGGGGTTTTGCAGACCCACGTCGAGCCAGCGGAGGGCGGCGCGACGCTCATTCGATTTTACCACCGAAGTCACGCTGGCGCCCCCTTCCTGCGCATTGCGACCGGGACCCTCGCCGCGAAGAAGGCCGCGCTCCCTGCGCCCGCGCATGAGCCGCCGCGGTTCGACGACCTCGTCGAGATCCCAGCGAGCCTCGTGCGCCGGCGCCTCGCGCGAAACGGCCTGTCTCCCCGTGGTTTTCATTACGAGCGCGTCGGCGCCGCGGAACGGTCGAGCCTCGCCCGCATCATCATCACCGAGACGAACCCCGGTGCGATCGCCCGGGATCTCGTCCATGCCGCGATCGCGCTCGCGTCGAGCACGCACAGAGCCGCGACCGGCGTGCCCTGGAGCGCTCGCTCCTTCGATCACCTGCAACACGGCGCGAACATCACCTCGGCTACGTGGCTCCGGCTGGTATGGACGCGGCTCGATACCGAGGAGGCGACCGTCGATGGCGTGTGGCTCGACACGGATGGGACGACGATCGCGGAGATTCGTGGCCTCGCGCTCACGGCCGCCCATCCTTTCGACATCTTGCGTGAGTCGGGCAAGGATCCGGCCCCGCGCATTCTCCACGAGCGCACCTGGATCGCGCGACCTCTCACGGAACCGGCAGAGACGGCACCGAAGCGCCATGGGTTGATTCTCGCCGATCGGAGCGGCCTCGCGCAGGCGGCGCGGGAGCATTGGCTCGCGCGCGGTCACGCATGCACGATTTTCACCCGTGACGAGCTCGAGCAGGCGCCGGAGCGGCTCGACGTGGTGCTCGCTCTCAATCGCTCCATCACGGACGTCATACACCTCTGGAGCCTCGACGCCATGCATGCAGAGGCGCCCCTCGAGGCCTGGATGCGCGTGCTCGTCACCACGCGCAACCTGGCGACGATTGCGTCGAGCCACGAGCGACCTCCGCGCTTCTGGTTCGTGACCCGGGGCGCCGAGGCCATTTCGGGTCCGCCGGGTTCGCTCGGGGCGGCGGCGTTGCTCGGCCTCGGTCGCGCGCTTGCGCTCGAAACGCCGGGGCTCTGGGGAGGCTCCATCGACCTCGATCCGGAGCCGAGCCCCGCCGACGTGGAGCACCTCACGCAGGCGCTCGCGCAAGACGACCACGAAGATCGAATGGCATTCCGCGGCGGCACGAGGCTCTGCACGCGTTTGTCGCGGCTGCGAGCTCCTCTTTCGGACAACCCCCTCTCGCTGCGCCCCGAGGGAACGTACCTCGTGACGGGAGGGCTCGGATGGCTCGGCCTCTGCGCCACGCGGTGGCTCGTCGAGCGGGGCGCGCGCTCGCTCGTGCTCGTGGATTCGAGCCGCCAGAAAGACGCGCAGCTCCCCGTGGACACCTTGCGCGCAATCGAAGCGCTCGGCGCACGGATCTGCGTCGAATCGGCGGACGCTTGTGATCGGCACGCCATGCAATCGCTCCTCGCACGCCTCGACGCCCCCCTCGCGGGCGTGGTGCACGCCGATCACGGATGGGCAGAGCGGTATTCGCCGCTCGATCCGAGCGCCGCGCAGGCCTTCGAGACCCTGGTGCGCAGAAGCGCGCTGGCAGGCGTCGTCCTCGACGAGCTGACGCAGGATCCTTCGATTGAATTCGTTCTCCTCTCCACCGCGTCTTCCCTCGGCGGAGCGAAGGGCTCCGCGTACGAGGTCCTCGCCGAGGAGATCGCGGACGCGCTGGCCTTCCTTCGACGGAGCAAAGGGCTTCGCGCGCATAGCGTGCACGCCGTGCCGCCCGGAGACGCGGCAGCCGCGTGGGACGAGGGACTCGCGCCGCTCTCGGGAGACGCGCTCCGCGCGGCCCTCGATCGATCCATGGGCCAAAGCGGCTTGGTGGCGGCGACGGCCGTGGGGATGGATGCGGAGCAGGGGGAAATCGACGGCTCTTCCGACGCCAGACGCCGCGGCACGGAGTTCCTCCTCGATCGGCTCCCGCGCGCCGGGGCACAGGCGGGCCGGCGGCTGCTCACGACCTTCGTGCGGGAGCAGGTTGCGCATCTGCTCGGACACGAGCTCGACGCGGTCGCAATCGACGCGCCGTTCGATTCCCTGGGGCTCGGCTCCATTGCGGGCGTACAGCTCGCCGCCGCCCTCGGGCGAGCCCTCGGCGTGCCGCTCCCGGCGAGCGTCACGCTCGAACATGCGAGTGTCTCTGCCCTCGCGGAGCACCTCGCATCGAGGCTGCTACCGAGCCCGCACGCAAGGGAGGCCGCCGGCCTTTCCCGGCCCTGGGCGTATTCCCCGCTGCTGCCATTACGATCGACGGGCAGGCAGGAGCCGTTTTTTTGCGTACACCCGGGCTATGGAATGGCCCTCGTCTTCAAGACACTCGCCGTCCACCTGGGCCCCGACCAGCCATTTTTCGGGCTCCAGGCGCGCGGCGTCGACCTCGACGAGCCTCCGATCGATCGCATCGAGGAAATGGCCGCCCTGTACGTGCAGGCCGTCCGGAGCGTGAAGCCCAGAGGTCCGTACAAGATCGGCGGGTATTCGTTCGGCGCCTACGTCGCCTACGAAATGGCACAGCAGCTCACGAAGGAAGGCGAGGAGGTCGAGCGCCTCGTCCTCATCGACATCCCCGCGGCCGTCGCCGGGCGCGAAGGGTCGCTCCTGGAACTGCTCGCGGTCTGGCTCGGCTACACGGACGATCCCATGTTCTCGTCCCTCGGCCCGGACGAGCAAGCACGCCACATCGCGCGCGCCGTGGCGACCTCCGCCATGCTGCCCGACGACGTCAGCGAATCGAACCGGCTCCAAGCCGTGGTCGCTGCGCACAACGCGGCATTGCGCACCTATCGCCTGAAGCCCTGGTCCGGACGCATCACGTTGATACGCTCCCGCGGAACGGTGGCCGGCGGGCTGGCCCAATCGCTGGAAGGACTCGGTCAGGCGTATGGCTGGGACGCACTGTCACCCTATCCCGTGGACATCCACGACACGACGGGCACGCACTTCAATCTGATCTTCGAGCCATACGTGCGCGAGCTTTCGGCGATCCTGCGTCGCATTCTCGCCGAGCCAGCCCGCGCTGAACCTCCGGCCTAGCGCAGCGGCTGCGATCCCAGGCCGAGCCAGCGCTCCAGCGCGTCGAGCTTCGCTTCGAGCAGGACCGCAACCTCGCCTTCCGTGAGCTCTTCCTGCGTGGGAGCCGGCTTCGGCGAAAGGAGAGGCGCCACTTCGACGGGCGGTGCAACGGGCGCAAAGCTCGAAATGTCGGGCTCCGGGTTCGTCGCGGGAGGGCCCATCACGTCGAGCTGACCGAGGAGGTGCTCCGCGAGCGCTTCCACGGTAGGATAGGCGAATAAGAACGTCGCCGGCAACGATACCTCGACGGTCGCTTCGAGCCGTTTGCCGAGCTCCATGCCCATGAGCGAATCCACGCCCACGCTGGAGAAGGGCGCGCGCGGATCGATGCGATGGGGGTCCTGCCCGAGCACGAGCCCGAGCTGCCGCGCAACGTGCACCTGCACGAGCTCCCTCCGTTCCCCGGGAAGCGCCATTGCGAGCGTCGCGCGGAAACTCGCCGGCCCCCGCGCCCCGCGCTCGGGCGGCGACGGCGTCGCGACGTGCGCTTTCGCGTCGCCCGCGTCGCCGAGGCTCGATGCGACGAAATCGACGTCGAGCCAATGGCGAGCCCGCTGCCAGGGATACGCCGGCAGCGAGACGCTGCGACCGCGGCCACCGTGAAGCGCGCCCCAATGCACGCTGCAACCCCTCACGTGAAGCGCGCCGAGCGCGTCGAGCGCAGCGCGGCGCCCGTCGGCCTGCCGCTTCAGCGTGTAAACGACGTCCACCTTCTCTCCCTGGGCCGCGACGCATTGCCTCAGGTTTGCGGTCAGCACCGGATGCGGACTCACCTCGAAAAGCAGGCCTCCGCCGCCCTCGATCGCAGCCTGCGTCGCGCGCGAAAGCAGCACGGGCTGCCGCATGTTGTCGCCCCAGTAGTCGGCGCCGAGATCACGCCCATCGATCCGCGCGCCCGTCACCGTACTGAACATGGGGATCCGCGTCGGTCCCGCCTCGATCCGCCCGAGCGCTTGCACGAGCTCGCGCTTCAAAGGCTCTATTTGCGGGCTGTGAAACGCATAATTCACCCGCAAGGAGCGGCAGGGCACGCCTTCTGCTTCGAGGCGGGCCGCCACGGCGTCGAGCGCCGCGCCCTCGCCCGAGAGCACGACCGAATTCGGTGCATTCACGGCCGCGATCGAGAGCTGCTGCTCATAGTCCGAAAGCACTCGCTCCGCGCGCTCGCGGTCGATCTCCACGGCCATCATCTTCCCGAAGCCCGTCGCCTTCTGCATGGTGCGGCCGCGATACACGGCGAGCCGGAGCGCCTCCTCCAGCGAAAGCGCCCCCGACACGTGCGCCGCCGCGATTTCACCCACGCTGTGCCCCACGACCGCACCCGGCACGATCCCCCAGGATGCGTAAAGCTCCGTCAGGCTCACCTGGAGCGAAAACAGCGCCGGCTGCACCACCTCGGTCTCCCCGAGCCGCGAGAGCGCCTCGGGCGCCGCGAGCTCTTCGAGCAGCGACCACGAAACGTAGCGCCGAAGGATCGTTTCGCATTCCTCGAGCTTCTTCCAGAAGACCACCTCGCCCCGCAGATCCTGGCCCATCCCCGCCCATTGAGATCCCTGCCCCGAGAACACCATCACGACCTTCGGGTCGCCATGAGGCGAGGTGCTCCCTTGCGACAAGGAGGGCGAAACCTCTCCACGCGCAAAGGCCGAGAGCTGCTCGGAGAGCTCCTGCCGGGTTCGACCCGTCACGACGAGCCGATGCTCGTGATGCACGCGCCGCACGCTCGCCGTGTACGTGATATCGGCGAGCTCGCCATCGCTGGCCGTGGAGAGCCGCTCTGCATAGGCACCCGCGAGCTCGGGGAGCGCCGTCTTGCTCCGGGCCGAAAGAACGAGCCAATGGGCCCCCTCGGCACGGGGCCGCTCGGCCGTCGCCTCGGGCGGCGGTTCTTCGAGGATCACGTGCGCGTTCGTCCCACTGATACCAAATGAGCTCACCCCCGCGCGCCGAGGCTTGTCGCCGTGCGGCCAGGGTACGTTCTCGGTGGGGAGGACGAAGCACGTACCGTCCAGCGAAATGCGGGGGTTGAGCCGCCGGAAGTGCTGATTGCGGGGGATACACTCGTGCCGCATCGCGAGCACCGCCTTGATGATCCCCGCCACCCCCGCCGCGCCTTCGAGGTGCCCGATGTTCGTCTTGACCGCGCCGAGCACGCAGGTCGATCCGTCGGGCCGCGGAGCGCCGAGGACCTCGCGCAAGGCCTCCATTTCGATCGGATCGCCGAGCGGCGTACCCGTACCGTGCGTCTCAACAAACCCGATGTCCGACGGCGCGAGGCGCGCGCGCTCCAGCGCACGACGGAGGAGCGCCTTCTGGGACAGCACGTTGGGCGTCGTCAGCCCTGTCGATCGGCCGTCCTGGTTCACCGCCCACCCGCGGATGACCGCTTGAATGCGGTCCCCATCGCGCATCGCGTCCGACAAACGCTTCATCACGAGGACGCCGCACCCCTCCCCTCGGACGAACCCGTTCGCGCGCGCGTCGAACGCGCGCGAACGACCGTCCGGCGAGAGCGCTTGCGTGCCCGCGAGGAGGGCCATCGCGAGCGGCGAAAGAATCACGTTGACCCCCGCGGCGATCACGAGATCGCTGTCACCCGCGCGCAGGCTGTGGCAGCCTTCGGCGACGGCGACCAGCGACGAGGAGCACGCCGTATCGATCGACATGCACGGGCCCTGGAGGCCGAGGACGAACGAGATCCGGCCTGCCGCCGTGCTGTAGGCATTGCCGGTGGCGCAGTACATGTCGAACTGATCCGTGCCGCGGATCAGGACACGGTGCTGGTTGTCTGACGCGCATATACCGACGAAAACCCCGGTCTTGCTCCCGGACAGCGTGTCCGGCCGCGTCCCCGCGTCCTCCAGCGCCTCCCACGCGCCCTCGAGCAAGAGCCGTTGCTGCGGATCGAGGCTCTGCGCTTCCCGGGGTGCGATGCCGAAGAACTCCGCGTCGAACCCGGAAAGATCGTCGAGCAGCGCCGCCCAGCGCACCTCGGGCCGATCCCCCGGGATCGCCTCCTTCGGCCATCGCTCCGGCGGAATCTCGCCGACGGCGTCGACGCCGCGCAGAAGCGAATCGAAGAACCGGTCGGGGCCGCCCCCTCCACCGGGGAATCGGCACGACATCCCGATGATCGCGATGGGCTCGACGGACGCGCGCTCCGCCGTGTCCAGGCGTGATTTCAGCTCGTTGATGACCGAGAGCGCCTCGCGGAGGCGCGACCGATACTCTTCGAGCAGAGCGCTCATCGCAGATTCTCCGCCTTGACGCGCGAAAGCGACGCGTCGAACGCCGAAAGAATATCGTCGTCGATCGTCCCCTCCGCGACCTCGTCGCGGGCGAGAGCAGGCGCAGGCGCAGGCGGCACTTCCGCGACGACCGGCACGGCCGGGCCCGACGGGCCCATCCGCTCGATGAGGTGGACCGCGAGCGCGGCTGGCGTGGAATAGGTGAACAGGAGCGCCGCCGAGAGCCGCTCTCCGAGGCTCGCTTCCAGCCGGTTCCGCAGCTCCAGGCTCGTCAAGGAGTCCATACCCAGGCTCGCGAAGGGCGCGCGGCGATCGATGCGCGAGACGTCCATCCTTAGCACGCGCGCGATCTGCTCGATGACGTGCACTTCGAGCATCGACGTCCGCTCGGCGGCCCCGGCCTGCACGATGGCCTCGCGGAAGCCCGATGGTTTTTCCGGGCCGTGCTTGTCGCCTTCGCGCTCGAGCTCGGAAAAAAAGCTGAGCCCCGAGGCCTGCGGATAGAATTCGAGCCACTGGCGCATCGACAGCTTGAACAGCCCGATCTCCGCAAAGGAGCGCTCGAGGAGCCGACCGAAGAGCCGCGTCCCTTCCTCGGGCGTCAAGCTCTCGATGCCGCGGGTCGCGAGGCGCTTGCCGCGTTTGTCCTCGGCCGCCGCGAGTCCAACGTCCGCGAAGGGCCCCCATTGAATGCTCATGCCCGGCAACCCCTCCGCCACGCGGGCGCGCGCGAGGGCGTCCATGAACACGTTCCCGGCGGCATAACTCGCTTGCCCCGGATTTCCGAGCAGGCCGGCCGCCGACGAATAAAGCACGAACATGTCGAGGCCACGCCCGCGGGTCGCCGCGTGCAGGTTCCACGCGCCGAGGACCTTCGGGGCCAGCGGCAGGAAAAGATCGGCCTCGCCCATCTCCACGACCGTCCGATCGGCGAGCACCGCCGCCGCGTGCACGATACCGCGCAAGGGTGGCATGTCCCGCTCCACCGCCTCGATCAACCCCTCCACAGCCGCGCGATTCGAAACGTCGACGCGGAACGTACGCACGTCGGCTCCGGCGTCCCGCATCGATTGAAGGATCTGTCGTGCCTCCTCGGACGGCTCGCTGCGACCCACGAGCGCGAGGTGCCGCGCCCCTCGATCCACGAGCCACTGCGACAAGGAAAGGCCGAGACCGCCGAGGCCGCCCGTAAGGAGATACGTCCCATCGCTCCGCACGGCCACGGCGGACGCACGCGTCGCGTCGACCTGCGCCTCTGCGTCCCGCATCCGGACGACGAGCTTGCCGATGTGCCGCGCCTGCGCCATCCGGCGGAACGCCTCGTCCGCGCGAGACACGGGCAGGACCTCGATCGGCAGGGGTGCGTACGTCCCGTCCTCGAGCGAGGCGACGACCTCCCGGAGCAGCCTCGCATAGGTATCGGGGGCGTCCACGCTCATGCCGGCGAGATCGATGGCCGTGTACGACAGGCTCTTCTTGAAGGGCAGGAGCCCGAGGCGATGGTTGTCGTAAATATCGCGCTTGCCGAGTTCGAGGAACCTCCCGTAGGGCGCGAGCACCTCGAGTCCTTTGACGATCGCCTCGCCCGTCAGCGAGTTCAGGACAAGGTCCACGCCGGCTCCGCGCGTGGTGCGCATGATCTCGTCCGCGAATCCGAGCGACCGCGAGTCCATCACGTGCTCGATGCCCATCGCGCGCAGGTACGCGCGCCGCTCCTCACTGCCCGCCGTGGCAAAGACCTCGAGGCCGAGCGCCCGCGCCACCACGATAGCCGCGAGCCCCGTGCCGCCCGTCGCCGAATGCACGAGAATCCGCTCGCCTCGGCGCGCGCGCCCCACGTCCCGCAGCGCATAATGCACCGTCGTGAAGACGCCAGGAATCGCCGCTGCTTGCTCGAACGAGAGCCCCGGCGGCTTCGGAACGACGAACGCTGCCTTCGCGACCACGTGCGTCGCGAACGCGCCCATCACAGCCGCGATGACCTCCTGCCCGGGGTGCAGGCCCTCCACACCCTCGCCCACCGCCACGATCCGCCCGGCGCATTCCCCGCCGAGCAGCGGCGCCGTCCCGTCCATTCCGGGATAAATGCCCATGGCCTTGAGCACGTCGATGAAATTGAGGCCCGCCGCCTCGACCTCGATTTCCACCTCGCCCCGGCTGGGCTGCCTGCGCGTCACGGGGCGCAACGTGAATCGGTCGAGCACGCCCGGCTCGGGAATCTCCAGCCGGAAGGGCCTCCCGGCCGCGGGCTCCCGACGCGTGGCCGCCTCCTCCGTCGCCTTCGCCGAGAGATCCGCGCGCACGAGGCGCGCGACGTAACGACCTTCGCTCCGGAGCGCGATCTCGTCCTCGCCGTCGCCCTCGACGACTTCATAGAGGAGCCGCGCGGCGTCGTCCTCGCCCGGCTGCGCCGGCAGATCGATCCGCGTGCATTCGAGCTCGGGGTTCTCGATGGCGAGCGTCCTGCCAAACCCCCACAAGGGCGATTGCGACACAGCGAGGGAGCGCGCGTCCCGCCCTGCCGCCTGCGCGCCGCACGTCACGAGGAAGAGCTTCGGTCGATCCCTGAATCCGTGGCGCAGAATAGCCTGCGTCACCCGCAGCGTCCCGAGCAGGCCGCCGCGCAGGTCGGCACCGAGGGAATCGGCGGACGTGTCCTTCCACGGCGCGGCGTCGAGCGCTTGCATGCAAACGACGCCACGACAGGCGCGCTGGCCGCCGAACGCCTCGGCGAGCATCCAGCGCAGCGCGTCCGGATCGGTGACGTCAATCCGATATTCTGACGGTCCGAGCCGCTCCCGACCCGGCCCACGGGCGACCTCGACGCAGGCATCACCGCGCTGCCGGAGGAGCTGCGCGATCGCCTCCCCCCTGCCTCCAGCGTCCGCGATCACGAGCCAGGCGCCGCTCGCGGCCGCGGCGGCAGGCGCTTGCCTTCGCTCGAGATCCTTCCTCCGCCATTCCACGACATAAGAGCAACCCTCCAGAGGGTCACGCGCCTGCTCCGCGCTCGAAAGGAGGCGCTGCAGGCGGAGCTCGCCGATCTCGACCCGCAAGGCGCCACGCTCGTCCATCACGCGGAGCGATAGCCTCGGCGCGCCATCGCGCTCTCCGCCGAGGAGGCGCGCATGCACCCACACCGCGCGACCGAGACGCCCGTGCACGGAGACGCGCGAGACGCTGACGGGGACAAACGGTTCCTTTCCAGAAACCCAGGACCCGATCGCCCAGGCCGCCGCCTGAAAACACGCGTCGAGAAGCGCGGGCATCAGACGATGGCCCTCCGCATCCCCGTCGAGGCCCGCCGGCATTTGCACCGACGCGACGACCTCGCCTTCCCCCATGCGACCCCGGACGACGCCCTGGAAGCGCTCGCCGTACGAGAGCCCGCGCGCCTCCATGCGCGCATAATGCTCCACTCCCTCAAAAAGCGTCGGGCACCGCTCCTCGACGGCGCGACGCGATTCGACCTCGACGGCCGGCGCCGAGGCCACGCGGAGCTTGCCCTGCGCGTGCGTCACCCACGTCGTCGCGCCCTCTTCACGGCTCGCAATGACGACCCTCGCCGCACCCCCGCCCTCCTGGATCAGCGTCACCTGCACGACGCGGCCGCCCTCGGAGGGCAGCGCGAGCATCTGCTCGAACGAGAGATCCTCGAGCAGCGCCGCATTCTCGCCGAGGACCTCCGCAGCCGCCGCGAGCGCCATTTCCACGTATCCCGCGCCGGGGAACACGATCTCCCCCTGGACACGGTGGTCCGCGAGATAGGGGAACGACTTCACGTCGATCCACACCTCCCAGCAATGGATCTCCGGCGCGGCTGCGGGGGAGACGCGCGCGCCGAGGAGCGGATGTGCGCCGGCAGCGGCAGCGGCGCGGCCGCGTCGCTCCCCGATTTCGATCCAGTATCGTTCGTGCTGAAACGGATAGGAGGGCAGAGGCACGATCGGCCGGCGCGCGGCGTCGAGCGGGGCCGACCGCACGCCCACGCCGTGCGTGTACAAAGCGGCCAGCGCCTCCAGCATGGCGCGCCGCTCGTTCGACTCTCGCCGGAGCGAGGCGATGGCCGCGCCCTCCCGGTTCGCCTCGTGCAGGTTTTCCTCGATCGACGCCACGAGGATCGGGTGCGGGCTGATTTCCACGAACACACATGGCGACGCCCCGAGGAGCGCGCTCGTGACCTGCGAGAGCCGCACCGGCTCACGCAGGTTCCGCACCCAGTAGCCCGCGTCGAGCTCGGGACCAGCGAGCAGCCCGCCCGTCACCGTCGAGCGCATCGAAATCGCGGCCGGGCCCGGCCGCACCTCCGCGAGCACCTCCCGCAGCTCGCCGAGCAAGGGATCGACCTCGGGGCTGTGCGAGGCGACGTCGACCTTCACCCGGCGGAAAAACACGCCGCGCTTGCCAAGCTCGGCGAGAACCTCTTCGAGCGCGTCGGCGTTCCCGGACAACACGGTCGAGCGAGGCCCATTCTGGGCCGCAATGCCGAGGCGAGCGGCTCGCGGCCCGAGCGCCTGCTCCGCCTCCGCCATCGTGAGCTCCACGAGCGCCATGGCTCCTTTGCCGCTCACGCGCTTGAGGAGCCGGCTCCGCCGGCAAATCACCTTCGCCGCATCCGCGAGGCTCAGGATGCCTGCGACGTGCGCCGCCGCCACCTCGCCCATGCTATGGCCCACGACGACATCGGGCTCGACGCCGAAGGAGCGCCACGTGGCCACGAGGGCGACCTCGATCGCGAACAGGAGCGGCTGCACGACGGCCATGTCACCGAGGCGCGCGCTCGCCTCATCCGCGGCGAGCTCCGCGAGGACCGAAAAACCAGCCTCGGCGCGAATCGCCGCGTCACAAGCCTCCAATGCCTGACGAAACGCGAGATCCTCCGCGAGGAGCTGCCGGCCCATCCCCAGCCATTGCGAACCCTGACCCGGGAACACGAATACGACCTTCGGCGCGCCCTGCACCGGCACGCGCCCCTGCGCGACGCCCGGACGAACCTGCCCAGCCGCGTAGGACGCGAGCGCCTCCGCGACCTCGGCGCTCGTACGTCCCACGACCGCGAGGCGATACTCGTGATGAGCCCTGCGCTCGCTCGCCGTTTGCGTGACGTCGGAGAGCGCCTCCTCCGATTTGGATCCAATCCACGCGGCGTATTTCTTCGAGAGCGCGAGGAGCGCCCCCGAGCTCTTCGCGCTGAGCGGAAGCAAAAACGGTCCGACGGGCGGCGACGGCCGCGTCGGTTCGGGCTCAATCGGCGCCTCTTCTAGGATGACGTGCGCGTTCGTCCCGCTGATCCCGAACGAGCTTATGCCCGCGAAACGAGGCGCCATTCCCCTCTTCCAGGGCACGGGCCCCGTCGGCAGGACGAAGGGTGTCCCCTCGATGTCGCATCGCGGATTGAGCACGCGGAAATGCAGATTCCCGGGGATCTCCTCGTATTCGAGCGCCAGCGCCGCCTTGATGAGGCCCGCGATCCCGGCCGCCCCCTCCAGGTGACCAATGTTCGTCTTGACAGCGCCGATCACGCACGTCGATCCGTCCGGGCGCGGCTCGCCGAACACGGCCCGCAGCGCGTCGAGCTCGATGGGATCTCCCAGCGGGGTCCCGGTCCCGTGCGCCTCGATGAACCCGATCTGCGAAGGCGTGAGCCGCGCATTCGCGAGCGCCTGTTGCAGGAGCGCCTGCTGGGAGAGCACGTTCGGCGTCGTCAGACCGGTCGACCGGCCATCCTGATTCACCGCCGAGCCCCGGATCAACGCGCGAATGCGATCGCCGTCCCGGCGCGCGTCCGAGGCGCGTTTCAGGATCACGACCCCGCACCCCTCGCCCCGCACGTAGCCGTTTGCCCGCGCGTCGAACGTCTTGCAGCGCCCATCCGGCGACAGCGCCCGCATGTGCGAGAGCATGGTCATCGTGAAGGGCGATACCAGCGCATTGGCGCCGGCCACGATCGCGACGTCACACTCGCCGCTCCGCAAGCTCTGGCAGGCGAGGTGTGTCGCGACGAGCGACGACGAGCATGCCGTGTCCACGGTGATGCAAGGCCCGACGAGGCCGAGCGTGAAGGCGAGCCGGCCTCCCGCCGTGCTCCCGAGGTTCCCCGTGGCCGAATACGTGTCGAGGGCCCCCGGCCCGACGGAAACGATACGCTGCTGATAATCGAGCGTCCCGATCCCGACGAAGACGCCCGTCCGGCTGCCCATGAGCGCGTCGGGGCGTTGCCCGCCGTCCTCCAGCGCCTCCCACACCACTTCGAGCAGGAGGCGCTGCTGCGGATCCAGGCTCTGTGCCTCCCGCGGCGAGATGCCGAAAAAGGCGGCGTCGAACCCGTCGATATCGTCGAGGAGCGCTGCGTGACGCACCTCGGGTCGGTCCTTCGGCACCATCCACGCGGGCCAGCGCGTCGCCGGGATCTCGCGCACCGCATCCACGCCGCGGCGGAGCGCCTCGCGAAAGGCCTCCGGCCCCTCCCCGCCGCCGGGAAACCGGCACCCCATTCCAAGAATCGCAATCGGCTCGACCCGCGCGCGCTCGGCTGCCTGGACGCGCGCTTTCAAATCGTTGATAACCGCGAGCGCCTCCCGGAGCCGGGCGCGATATTCGTCCACGGATGCCGATCCGCTCATCGCAGTTTCTGCTCCTCGATTTCACGCAGCGACGCATCGAACGCGGAGAGCAGGTCGTCCTCGCCGCCGGCCCCCTCCTTCGCCGGCTCCGCGGCAGGCGAAGGCGCCGGGGGCGCGGCCGGCGCCTCGACCGCGCGCTTCGGCGGCGCGGCGAACTGGCTGGCCAAATGGTCAATGAGCGCCGTGGGACTCGTGTACGTGTAGAGCATGGTCGCCGCAAGCTTGATGCCGAGGGTCGCTTCGATTCGATTGCGCAGCTCGACGCCCATCAACGAGTCCATGCCGAGGCTCGCGAACCCCGCGCGCGGGTCGAGCTGACGAGGCTCCTGGCGGAGCACCTTCCCAAGCTCGCCGAGGACGTGCGCCGCGAGCTGTTCGACCCGCTCGGCGGGCGTCACGCGCTCGAGCTCCTCCCGCAATCGCCTTCGCGCCTCCGACGCCGCCGCATCGACCCCGCGCTCGCGGGAGAGCTCCGCGAACATGGGAGAGGCCGCCGCCTGCGGATAAAAATCGAGCCAGCGCCGCGGGGAAAACCGCATGACGGCCACCTCGGCGCGCGGACGCGCGAGGATCAGCCCGAGCGCTCGTGCGCCCTCCTCCGGCGTCAGGCTCTCGAGGCCTCGGCTGGAGAGCCTCTGGCCACGATTGTCGCGCAGCGCCGCCATGCCCACGTCGGAGAACGGGCCCCAGTGGATGCTCGTCGCCGGCAATCCGGCGGCGACCCGCGCGTGCGCGAGCGCATCCATGAACGCGTTCGCCGCGGCATAATTCGCCTGACCGGGCGAGCCGAGCAAGGACGCCGTCGAGGAGTACATCACGAAGAAATCGAGCGGCTCGGCGCGCGTACGCTCGTGCAGGTTCCACGAGCCGAGCATCTTCGGTCCGAACACACGCGCGAGTTTGTCGCGTGAAAGGTCGAGCAGCGTCCGGTCGTCGACGACGCCGGCCGCGTGCACGATGCCCGCGAGCGGTCGCGCCTCCGCGCGTACCCGCTCAAGGACGGCATCGACGTCCGCCGCGCGGGAAACGTCGGCCTCCAGCACGACCACGTTTGCCCCTACCTCGCGTAAGCGCGCGATCGCCTCATGCGCCGCCGGCGTGGGCGCACGACGGCCCACGAGCGCGACGTGCCGGGCGCCCTGCGCCACCAGCCATTGCGCAACCGACAAACCAAGCCCGCCGAGTCCGCCCGTGATGAGGTACGAGGACTCCGGATGAACCGCGTGGCCTCGCGCCGGCGCGGCGTCGAACGAACTGTGGGTCATGCGCGCGACGTGACGCAGCTCCCCGCGGAGCGCGACCTCGCTCTCGCTGTCGTTCACGAAGAGCTCATGGCAGAGACGCTCGACGTCGAGGGGATCCACCTCGGGGGAGAGGTCCACGAGTTTTCCATCGAGGTCCGGGTGCTCGAGGGCGAGCGTCCGGCGGAACCCCCAGAGCGGCGCCTGGGCCACAGAGACGACGTCGACGTCGCCGAGGACCGCCTGCGCCCCGCGGGTCACGAAGACGAGCCGCGGCCCTTCGCGGAAGGCTCGCTGCACGAGCGCCTGCACGAGGAACAAGGCGCTACCAACGACGCGATCCCCATCGGCCTCCAGCGTCGACACGCTCGCGCGCTCGACCGGCACCGCGTCGAGGGCGAACAGGTGGACGATGCCCGCGCAGACGGTGTTCTCGTCGAAGACCGCCTTCAAGAGCTCGACATGATCCTCGGCGCTCGTGAGCTGGATCCGGTACGTCGTCGCGTCGACACGCTCATACCGCTCGCCCGCCTCGACGAGCACGCAGGGAATGCCTCGCGCGCGCATCATCGCACCGAGCGCGCGTCCCGTCCCCCGTTCGTCGCAGAGGACCATCCAGGTGCCCACGCGGGCCGACGCGCAATTCGCATCGACGGCCGCCGGAGCTGCGCGCCACGCGAGCCCGAAGATTATATCGTCCTGCGCGCTCTGCGTGGTCGGCGCGTCGCTCTTCCCCTTCCGACCCACGGCGGCGAACGGCGCGTCCTCGGGGAGCTCCAGCCAATACCGCTGCCGTTGCCAGGGATAGGTGGGCAGCGGGACGCATTTTCCGCCGCTAGGCGCGAGCCTCGCCCATTCCGGCGCACATCCGCGCGTATAAAGCGCGCCCGTCGCTTCGAGCAGCGAGCGGCGCTCGTCCTGGTTGCGCCGCAGGGTGAACGCGACGAGCCCGGCCGCCTTGCGCATCGCAAGGCATTGCTCGACGTTCGCCGCCAGCACCGGGTGAGGCCCGACCTCCAGAAAGAGCTGATATCCGTCGTGAATCGCGGCGTCCACGGCCCCCGCGAACTGGACGGTCTCCTGCACGTTCCGACCCCAGTACCGCGCGTCGAGCTCCTTGCCCTCGACGCACTCGGAGAGGATGGTGCTGTACATCGCGAGCGTGGCTCGCCGCGCCGTGACGCGCACGAGCCGCTCGACGAGCTCCGTCGCGAGCGGCTCCATCTGCGGGCTGTGAAACGCATAATTGACGCGCAGCGGCCGGCACGAGACCCCTTCGCGTTCGAGCTTCGCGACGACCTCGTCGAGGGCGACGGTTTGTCCACTCAATACGACGGAGCCTGGATCGTTCACCGCGGCGATCCCCAGGCGGTCCTCGTACCCGGCGATCGCCTGGCGCGCCACGTCGGGGTTCGCCGCGACCGCCACCATTTTCCCGAGGCCCGTCGCCTTGTTCATGATCCGCCCGCGGATCGCGACGAGGCGCACCGCCTCGTCCAGGGAAAGAATGCCGGCGATGTAGGCAGCGGCGATCTCCCCGACGCTGTGACCGATCACCGCGTCGGGCGCGACCCCCCAGGACCGGAGCAGCTCCACGAGCGCGATCTGGATCGAAAAGATGAGCGGCTGCGCCACCTGCGTCTCGTTCAAGCGCGACATCGACTCGGTCGTGTCGAGCTCGTCGAGCAGGCTCCATCCGAGCCGCGGGGTGAGGAGAGCGTCGCACGAATCGATCACCGATCGAAATGCCGACTCCTCTTCGTAGAGCTTCCGCCCCATCCCGAGCCACTGCGCGCCCTGCCCCGAGAAGACGAATACGACCTTCGCCCGCGCCGGCGTGGACTTTCCGGTGGCGAGCCCCCCGCCCACCTCGCCGCCCAGGAACGCGTCGAGCGAACGCGCTAGCTCCTCCCGGGTGCGGCCGACAGCCGAGATGCGATACTCGAAATGGCTCCGGCGCAAGCTCGCCGTGTGCACGACGTCCCGAAACGAGACGTCCTGCGTGCTCGTGAGGTAATCGCGGAACGCGGACGCGTGCGCCCGGAGCGCCTCGGGGCTCTTCGCCGAGAGGGGGAGGAGATACGAACTCGCCTCGGGGGTGAGATCCTCCTCCGCGCTCTGCGCGAACTCCTCCACGACGACGTGGGCATTCGTCCCGCTCATGCCAAACGAGCTCACGCCCGCCACGCGCCGCTTCAGCGCGGCCCGCCAGGGTCGCGGCTCCGTGGGAATCACGAAGGGCGTCCGGTCGAGCTGGATGCGAGGATTCAAGGTGCGGAAATGGATGTTCTTCGGGATGAGCCCATTTTGAAGCACGAGCGCGCTCTTGATGAGCCCGGCCACCCCCGCGGCCGACTCGAGGTGCCCGATGTTCGTCTTCACTGCCCCGAGCGCGCACACGGAGCCGGCCTCCCGGGGATGACCGAACACGCGCGTGAGCGCCTCCATCTCGATCGGATCCCCGAGCGAGGTCCCCGTGCCGTGCGTCTCGACATACCCGATGTCGGAGGGCGCGATCCGCGAGCTCTCGAGCGCCTGTGTCAGCATCGCCTGCTGCGCGAGCACGTTCGGCGTGGTGAGGCCCGTCGAGCGTCCATCCTGGTTGACGGCGGAGCCACGAATGAGCGCGACGATCGTGTCGCCGTCACGCTCGGCGTCCGACAGCCGCTTGAGCACGACCATCCCGCAGCCCTCGCCCCGGACGAACCCGTTCGCCGTCGCGTCGAAGGTCTTGCATCGACCGTCGGGCGACAGGGCCTGCGTTCTAGCATATTTGCGCGTGGTCGAAGGCACGAGCATGAGGTTGACGCCGCCCGCGACCGCCATGTTGCACTCGCCGCTGCGCAAGCTCTGGCAAGCGAGGTGAATCGCGACGAGGGACGACGAGCAGGCGGTGTCGACCGCCATGCTCGGGCCCTGAAACCCGAATGTGTACGAGATGCGGCCCGCCGGGAAACAATGGCCATTGCCCGTCGTGGTGTACGCGTCCTCCTGCTCGATACCGGCGATGGCGGAGAGCTCGGCATAATCGTTGTTCATGATGCCGAGAAAAACGCCGGTCCGGCTGCCGACGAGGCGCTCGGGGAGCTGCCCCGCGCGTTCGAGGGCCTCCCACGTGACCTCGAGCAGGAGCCTCTGCTGCGGGTCCATCTTCGACGCCTCACGCGGCGAGATGCTGAAGAACCGAGCATCGAAGAGGTCGACGTCGCGCAGGAACGCCCCCCAGCGAACCGCGCGCGCCTCCGGATCGGTGGACGGGTCCACGTCGAGCCCCCACCGCTCGGGCGGGACCTCCGTGATCGCGTCCACGCCCTGCTTCAAGAGCTCGAAAAACGCCTCCGGCGTGTTCGCCCCCCCGGGAAAACGGCACCCCATGCCGATGATGGCGATCGGCTCGACGCGCACGCGCTCGAGGTTCTCGATCTTCGCGCGCATCTTCTGGATCGTCATGATCGCGCGCTGCATCGACGAGAGCCCCGACGCTGGCGGGGCGTCGTCGTCGTGCTGCGTCGTCATGCTCTGCGGGGCATCGGGGCGTCTGGTGGTCACGAGAGGTAATCCTCCGAGCGAGCCAGCTCCTCCTCGAGCTCGAGCAGGATTTCGGCTTCCGACTGCGTAATGTGCCTGGGCGACTGCACGCGGATCGGGTCACTTGGCCTCGCCGGGAGCGCCGACGAGCGCTCCGCCCGCGGCGCCGCCATGGACGGGGGCGCCGTGTCCCCGGGACGCCGGCCGGGCGAGAGGCTCATCCGGTCGAGAAGGTGATCGGCGAGCGAGGCCGGGTTCGGATACGTGAACAGGAGCGTGGCCGAGAGCCGCACGCCGAGGCTCGATTCGAGCCGATTGCGTAGCTCCAGGCTGAGCAGCGAGTCCATTCCGAGGCTCGTGAACGAGGCGAGCCGGTCGATGCGCCCGACGTCGAGACGGAGCACCTGGCCCACGTGCTCCAGGATGTGTTTTTCCAGCACGGGGAGCCGCTCCGCCGGAGGCCTACGCTCGAGCAAGCCCTTGAACGACACGCGGCTCGACGGCGCCGGGCGGTCCGTCGTCGTCTTCGGATCCCGCTGGAGTTCGGACCAGAAGGGGCTGCCCGCGAGCTGCGGGTAGAATTCGAGCCATTGGTGCACGGCGAGGCGCAAGACGCCGACCTCAGCCGGGGATCGTTCGAGCAAACGGGCGAACGCGAGGAGCCCTTGCTGCGGCGTGAGGCTCTCGATTCCGCGATATGACAGTCGCTGGCCACGATTGCCCTGCGCGGCGGCGAGGCCGACGTCCGAGAACGGCCCCCAGTGAATGCTCGTCGCGGGCAAACCACTGCGCCGGCGCGCATGCGCGAGGGCGTCGAGGAAGGCATTGGCCGCCGCGTAATTGCCCTGGCCCGGTGCGCCGAGGAGCGAGGCCGCAGACGAATACAACACGAAGAAATCGAGCTGGTGGTCCCGGGTGCGCGCGTGCAGGTTGAACCCTCCGGCGACCTTCGGTTCGAGCACGCGTTGGAAGCGTTCCTCATCGAGCTCCAGCAAGGTCCTGTCGTCGAGGACGCCGGCCGCGTGCACGACGCCGCGCAGAGGCGGCAGCGCGCGGTCGATCTGCGCGAGCATCACCGCGACCTGATCCTCCCGGGCGACGTCGGCCTCGACGACGAGGACCTGCGCGCCGGCCTTTTCCATGGCCCGGATGGCCTCGCGCGCAGCGGGCGCCGGCGCGCGGCGCGAGACGAGCGCGAGGTGCCGCGCCCCCTGATCCACCATCCACTGCGCGAGCGAGAGCCCGAGGCCGCCGAAGCCGCCGGTGATCAAATACGACACGTCGGGGCGAATGCGGGGACGCGGCTCCTCCACGGGAAGAATCGCAGCCGTTGGCTCATTCATGACGAGCACGACCTTGCCGATGTGCTTCGCCTCGGACATCAGCTTGAACGCGGCATTCGCCTCCGACGCCGGGAAGACCTTCACGGGCAAGGGCTGGAAGATGCCCATTTCGAAGAGCTGCATCACCTCGTTCAGCAGCGAGCCGAGCAGCGACGGCCGCTCGACGGACATGCCGGGCAGATCGACCGACGCGAACGAGACGCTGCGCCGCAACGGCGTGATGGCGAGCTGTTTGTTCTCGTAGATGTCGCGCTTGCTGAGCTCGACGAAGCGCCCGTATGGCGCGAGCAGCTCCAGGCTCCGTGTGCGGGCATCGCCGGTCAGCGTATTGAGCACGACGTCCACGCCCTGCCCGGACGTGCTCTCCATGACCTCGCTGACGAACGAGAGCGTGCGGGAATCCATGACGTGCTCGATGCCGATGGATCGCAGGTACTTCCGCTTCTCTTCGCTGCCGGCGGTCGCGAAGACCTCGGCTTTGAGCACCCGCGCGATCTGGATCGCCGCGAGGCCGGTCCCGCCCGTCGCCGTGTGCACGAGGACGCGCTCGTCGTGACCCAGGCGCGCCAATCGATTGAGCGCATAATAGACGGTGGTGAAGACGACAGGAATGGATGCGGCCTCCGCGAAGCTGATCTTCGCAGGCTTCGGCGCCACGAAGGCGGCGAGCGTGGTCACGTGCGACGCGAAGGCGCCCGGCGCGTACGCGACGACCTCCTGGCCGACGGAGAGGTTCTCGACGCCCTCGCCAAGCGCGACGATACGACCCGCACATTCGAGGCCGAGCGTGGCGACATCACCGGCCGTCCCGGGGTAGGCAGCCATCGCCTTCATCACGTCGACGTAATTCAGCCCCGCGGCCTCGACCTCGATCTCGACCTCGCCCGGGCCTGGTGGGCGGCGCGGCGCCTCGCGGAGCATGAGCTGATCGAGGACCCCCACTTCGAGGCTCTCCAGCCGGAATGGCCTGCCATTCGCGCGCTCGGGCGGCACGTTCGCCTTGACAACCCCGACGGCGTCGAATGAGCTGTGCACGAGCCGCGCGACGTACCGGCCTTCCTTGCGATAAGCGATCTGATCCTCGCGGTCGCGCACCGAGATCTCGCGGAGCAGGACCGAGGCCTCGTCCGCGCTGCGGCTCGGATCGACGTCGATGCGCGTGCATTCGAGCTCGGGGTGCTCGAGCGCGATCGTGCGGCCGAGGCCCCATAACGTCGATTGTGCGACGGAGAGCGGCGTGCCGTTCGAGAGCACGGCCTGGGCGCCGCGCGTGACCAGCCAGAGGCGCGGCATGTCACGCCACCCCTGCCGGAGCACGGCCTGGACGAGGTAAAGCGCACTCAGGCAGCCGTTCGCGACGTCGCGTTCGATGGTGTCGTTCGTGGTCCGCTCCCACGGGGTCGCGTCGAGCGCGAAGAGATGCAGGATCCCACGGCAATGGACCTCGCGGCCAAACGCCTCGCGGAGGACGCGCTGGTAATGCTCGGGGTTCGTCGGATCGATCTCGAAGAGGCCCGCTTCGAGGCGGACAAACCGGCTCCCGACGCGGACCCGCACGCACGTCTCGCCCCGCGCGAGCAGAAGAAACGCCATGGACGCCGCGGTGCCGCCCTCGTCGACGAAGAACAGCCACGCGCCCGGGTTGCCCGACGACTTGATCCGCACCGACTCGCCGTCGAGGTCCTTCTTGCGCCACTCGATCGTGTACACAGAATCGTCGAGCACATTCGCAGGCGCCGATTTTCCGCTCTCCAGCCGCTTGATGCGGAGCCCCTGGACCTCCGCCTGCACCCGGCCGTCCGCGTCGATGACGAAGACGTCACCCGCGGGATTGACCTTGTCGTCGCTCGGGTGGAGCTGCGCATGAACCCACACCTCCTGCCCGAGCGAACGGTGGAGCCGGATCTTGTCCACACCCGAGAGCACGTACGTGCCGAGCGGCTCCGTCTCCGAGGCGACATGGACCTGCACGAGGGTCTGGAAGCAGGCATCGAGCAGCGCCGGGTGGACCTGATATTGATCCGCATTCACCGCCACGTCGGCCGGCAAGAACACGCGGGCGAGCCCCTCCTCGGAGCCGAGCCACATCTGTTCGAGGCCGCGGAAGCTCCGGCCATAAAAGAGCCCGCCTTCCTCCATGCGGCGATAAAACGCCTCCGCGTTGACCACCGTCGGGCAACGCGCCTGGAGCACGCGAGGACGCTCGCGCGAGATCCTCGCGCCCGGCGCGCCCACGCCTGTCCGCACCTTGCCCGCCGCGTGCCGCGTCCACGTCTTCGCCCCCGCCTCGCGGCTCGAAACCTGAAACGACGCGCGCCCCGGCTCCTCGTCCACGAGGACGCACTGGACGCGCCGATCCGGGTCCTTGCCGACCGGGAGCATCCGATCGAAGGTGACCTCTTCGAGCGCGACGGAGACCTTGCCGTGCACCTCGACGACCGCGGCGAGCGCCATCTCCACGTACCCCGCGCCGGGGAAGATGGGGTCGTTCTGCACGCGATGATGCGCGAGGTAAGGCAGCGCCGTGGTGCTCAGCGATTGCTCCCAAAAATGCAACGTGGGCTCGACGGAGAGGTGGACCTGCGACCCGAGCAGCGGGTGCGCCGCGGGATCATGGGAAGTGGCGTGCGCGAGCCACGGCCGCGACGACGGCATCCGCGATTTCACCTCGTCGGGCAGCCAGTAACGATCCCGCTGCCACGGATACGTGGGCAGCGAAATGCACCGGCCGCCGCGCGGGAAGAGCCTGCCCCACGTGAGATCGTGGCCCTTCACGTGGAGCGCGCCGAGCGCGTCGACGAGGCAATGGCGCTCGTCCTCGTTGCGCCGGAGCGACGCAATGGCTGCCCCCTCTTTCGAGAGCATGCGCAGCGTCTCCTCGATCGAATGCAAGAGGATCGGGTGCGGGCTGATCTCCACGAAGAGGGTTTGTCCCTCCTCGGCCGATTTCGCGACGGCCCTGCCGAAGAGGACGGGCGCGCGGAGGTTTTTCACCCAGTACGACCCATCGAGCTCTACGCCCGTGACGAGCTCGCCCGTCACGGTCGAGCGCATGGCGACGCTCGCGGGCCGCGGCCGAAGCTCGGCGAGCGCGGCCGAGAGGTCCTGCTTCAGCACGTCCATCTGCGGGCTGTGCGAGGCGACGTCGACCTTCACCCGACGGCAAAACACGCCGCTCCCCTCGAGCTTCGCGACGATCTCTTCGAGCGCCGCCGGCTCGCCCGAAATCACGGTGGAGCGCGGGCCATTGCTCACCGCGACGCTGAGCCGGTCCTCGTACCCCACGAGCGCGCGCTCGGCCTCGTCCATCGCGAGCTCGACGAGCGCCATCGCGCCAAGCCCCGCGACGCGGCGAAGGAGCTTGCTCCGCCGGCAAATGACCTTCGCCGCGTCCTCGAGGGAGAGCACACCCGCGACGTGCGCCGCCGCGATCTCGCCCATGCTGTGGCCGATCACGGCGTCCGGCTCGACGCCCCACGCGCGCCAGAGCGCGGCGAGCGCGACCTCGATCGCGAAGAGCATGGGCTGCACGACGTCGATGCGCCCGAGCTGCGAGCGCGTCTCGTCCGCGAGGAGCTCCTCGATGACGGAGAAACCCGCCTCGCGCCGGATCACCGCGTCGCAATCCTCGATCGCCTCGCGGAAGACGGGCTTTTGCACGAAGAGCGAGCGGCCCATGCCGACCCACTGCGAGCCCTGCCCCGGAAACACGAAGACCAGACCGCGCCGGCCGCCGATCGGCACCGCGCCCGCGCGCGCGAGAGGATGATCACGCCCCTCGGCGAGCGCGCGCAGGCCGTCGAGGACCTCCGCCCGCGTGCGCGCCGCGACGACGCCGCGCGTGCGGTGGTGCGCGCGGCGAACGCTCATCGTGTAGCAAACGTCCCGCAGCACGATCCCGTTCGACGCGTTGATGTAGTGAGCGAGGCGCCGCGCAGCGTCCCGCATCGCCGACTCGGTCTGGCCCGAGACCGGCACGAGATGCACGTGGCCCGTCTCGGTCGCCTCGGTCTCCGCGCTGCGATCCAGCACGCTCGCGCCGTGCACGAAGAGCTGGCCGACGGCCTCGCGGATCGATCGGCCCTCGTCCTCGTTGCGCCAGAGCGCCGCCACCGCAGCCGCCGTGGCTTGCTTGTCCACGTGGCGAATGCACTCCTCGATCGAGTGCTTGACGATGGGGTGCGGCGCAATTTCGAGGAAGACCGCGAGCCCGTCGTCGAGGAGGCGCTGAATGCCGTTCGCGAACAGAACCGGCTCACGGAGCTGCCGCGACCAGTACCGGACGTCGAGGTCCTCGCCGCGGATGCGCTCGCCCGTGAGGCTCGAGACGACAGGGACCCGCGCGCTCATCGGGTGCAGGCCGGTGAGCAAAGGCGGCAGCTCGTCCGTGAGGTAGGCCATCTGCGGCCCATGCACGGCGGCGCCGGTGCTGACCGGGCGGGCGAAGACGCCGCGCGACGCAAAGGACGCCGCGAGTGTGGCGAGCGCGCCGCCCTCCCCAGAGAAGACCGTGGAGGTCGGGCTCGCGGCGATGGCGCCGGTGATGCGGCCGCCCGAGGAGGCGGCGATCGACTGCGCCTCGTCCCAGCCGACGCCCGCGAGCAGCATCATCCCCTGACCGGCCGAGCGCTGCACGAGCGTCGCCTGATGCGCGATGACCCGCGCCGCGTCTTCGAGCGAGAGCACGCCCGCGACATGCGCCGCCGCGACCTCGCCGATGCTGTGGCCGATCACCGCGCCCGGCTCGAGGCCGAGGTCGTGCAAGAGTTCCGCGAGCGCGACCTGGAACGCGAAGAGCACGGGCCACATGACGTCGAGGCGATCGGCGGCGACGCGCGTCGAGCCGGCCATGATCTCGTCGAGCACCGACCAGCCGAGCAACGGGCCGAGGACACGATCACACCGCGTGAGCGCCGCGCGGAAGCTCGGCTCCGAGAGCACGAGCGATCGACCCATCCCCGCCCACTGCGATCCCTGCCCCGAGAACACCCACACGACGCGGCGTGATCCGCGCGCTGCGCCGCGGAAAATTCCGCGCCCTTCGGCGCCGCCGCGGGCCTCGACGAGCCGCGCTTCGAGGCCGCTCTTCGTGCTCGCCACGACCGCGAGCCGCTGGCCCAGGCCGGCCGGAGGGCCACGCAAGACCCGCCCGGCGATCACCTCCTCGCCTCGGATCGATTCGAGCGCGAGCCCGATCGAGGCGCCCATCGCCTCCGGCGCGCCCGCCTCGATCAGCGCGACGCTCGCCGTCGAGCGAGCCATGCTCTCCAGGATCACGTGCGCGTTCGTGCCGCCATACCCGAACGAGCTCACGCCCGCGCGGCGCAGCGTGCCCTCGGGCGCAGGCCAAGGCTCGACCTTCGCGACGACACGCAGGTTCAGCCGAGGGAAGTCGATGTTCGGGTTCGGCGACTGGTAATGCAGGCTCGGGGGCAGCGCGTCGTGCTGCATCGCGAGCGCGACCTTCATGAGCCCCGCCATCCCCGCGGCCGCTTCGAGGTGCCCGACGTTCGTCTTGACGGACCCAATGCAGAGCGGCTGATCCGGCGGGTGCTCGACGCCGATCACCGCCCCAAGCGCGCCCGCCTCGATCGGATCCCCGAGCGGCGTGCCGGTGCCGTGCGCCTCGACGTACTGGATGTCCGCCGGCGCAATGCCGGCCGCGCGGCACGCGTCCCGCAGCATCGACTGCTGGGCGAGCGGGTTCGGCGCGGTGAGGCCGTTGCTCGCGCCGTCGTTGTTCACGGCGCTGCCGCGCACGATCGCGTAGATGCGGTCGCCGTCGCGGAGCGCGTCCGAGAGGCGCTTCAGGATCACGAGCCCGGCGCCCTCGCTGCGGACGTAGCCGTTGCCGCGGGCGTCGAAGGCGCGACAGCGGCCGTCGGGGCTCATCGCGTTCAGCCGCGTGAAGCCCATCGTCGTCTCGGGCACGAGCATCAAGCTCACGCCGCCCGCGATCGCGATGCCCGTCTCGCCGCTGCGCAAGCTCTGCGAGGCGAGGTGGATGGCGACGATCGACGACGAGCACGCCGTGTCCACGGTCATGCTCGGCCCCTGGAGGCCGAACGCGTACGAGATGCGGTTCGCGATGATGCACGAGGCGCCGCCCGTGCTCGTGTGCGCGGTGATCGACTCGCGCCCCGCGCGATCCTGGAGGAGCGCGTGGTCGAGGAAGAGCGCGCCGACGAAGACGCCCGTGCGGCTGCCCTTCAGCGTGGGCGGCGGGATCCCGGCGTCTTCGAGCGCCTCCAGCGAGAGCTCGAGCGCGAGCCTCTGCTGCGGATCCATCTGCACCGCCTCGCGCGGCGAGATGCCGAAGAACTGCGGGTCGAAGGTGTCGACGTGGTCGAGGAAGCCGCCCCAGCGCGTGTTGAGCTTGCCCGTGGCGGCCGTGTCCGGATCGTAGAGGTCCGCCGCGTCCCAGCGGTCCCGCGGCACCTCGGTGATCGCGTCGATGCCGTCGTGCAAGAGCCGCCAGAACGCGTCGAGGTCCGGCGCCTTGGGGAACCGGCACGCCATGCCCACGATGGCGATGGGCTCGTTCTCCGGCGACGTCGTTCGCGGCGGCATCGGCGGCGGGCGCGCGGACAACGTCGGCGCCACGGACGAACCCGTGGAGGTCGTCAAGAACTTCGCCAGCGACGCGGGGGTCGCGTGCTCCCATACGAGGGTCGGCGAGAGGCTACGGCCGAGGTGCTTGCCCAGATCCGCGATGAGCTTCGTCGCGCCGAGGGAGTCGAGCCCGTAGCGATGGAACCGCTCGCGTGGGTCGATGGTCCGCGGATCGATCCCCCGAAGCTCGGCGAGGCGGGAGACCAGCCAGGCCGAAAGGTTCTCTGCGTTGGGTGGAGTCATCGACGCGTAACCCGACCTCGTCTCCTGGGGACCGCCCATCGGCCTCGTCGCGGTCCATTGTCCTTACGTGCCGCGAAAAGCCTCGAACCTTCCTCGAACGTTCGAAGCGCGCCGCGCGGCGCGCTCCGGGAAGCAGCATATACCCCGAGGAGGCGAAGCGACGCACCAGGTAGCCCGCATGGCGTGTTTCTCGCCCACCCCGGCGAGGACGCACCTCGAGCCTCACGACGACGAACCTCCGCACGGCGAGGGCGTCGGCACACGTGGCCCTCGGTCCCCCGCCGAAGATCGATCGAAGCAGGGAGGACGTCGTGCATACAGTCCCGAGAATCCTAAACGAACCCGAACCGTTTGCCCATCGCACGTTCGGTGCTCGACGCTGCGATGCAAGCCAGCCCGCACGGCCACACCGGAACGCAAAGAGCGCTCCGGACGGCCCACATTGTCGCACGACAGAATCACGCGCTGCGCCGACGTGACGCGGCCCGCTCTTTAGTTGCCCGCGCTCTCGACCTTTGGCTCGGGCGGGAGCGGCGGATTGCCCGGCGGAGGCCTGTATCCAGGCTTTCGATATGTCAGGATCGCAATCTTTTCATGCTTGTAGGGTTGTGTTTGTCCAGGCAGAGGGCACTGATCCCGGAGCCAGTACACATCGAACGCGACAAGCTCGTCCTCGGGGCGGCCCGTCTCTTCGTGCCAGCGCAGGAGGTACTCCTTGAGCCCATGACGGAACACCTTGTTCCGATCGAGCCGGATGCGGTTGAAGTAGTCCTGCCAGATCTGGTTCAGGCCGAGGCCACGCGCGTCCGAGAGATTGAGGTCCGGCACGTCGCCGGTGAACGGATCGACGCGGCGACCGCCGAGCGTGACGGCGTCGACCGAGATCGAGCCGTCGTCGCTGATCGGGTTCGGCGCGAACATCCCCCAGCCCTGGTACATGCGCGGGTAGCCGAGGGTCGCCTGCATGAGCCACGGTTGCTGGTGCTTGAAGGGCGCAGGGACCGACTTGTTCTCGTTCACCGTCTGGCTCACCGCGCAGACGAAGACCCAGGCCACGAGCGCCTCGCGCAAGCCCGCACGCACGCGCCCCGCGCGCACGGCGAGCGGGGACGGCGGCGCGCTCGCCTCACGGCCGCGCAGCTTCGTGCCGAGGCCCAAGGCGCGGGCGACGGCGTCCCGACGGCGCGCGACGGCGCCGAAGAGCGGCGCGGACAGGCCGAGCGTGAGGACGCGGAAGAGCGGCCAGAACAAGCGGCCCGCCGGAAGCGATCGCGCGATCGCCGCGAGCGCCGCGTGGTCGTCGTAGGCCTCGTTCGTCGCAGCATCGCGGACACGGAGGAGCGCCGGCGTGGCGTCTTCCTCGGGGCTCTCCTCGAACGTGAGGCGCTCGCAGAGGTCGAGGCGCGCGAGGAGCCGGCACATGAAAAACGCGAGCGGGGAGCGCCGATCGTAGACTACGACCCACGCGCGGGCCTTCTTCGTGTACCAGCGGCCGAGGATCTCCCAGTGCACGGGCTGGGGGAACAGGAAGCTCCAGGCGATCATGAACCAGGAGAACGGGCCGAGGCGCATCATCACGCCGAAGCTCCCGTGCAGGCCGGTCATCAGGAGCATCGCGAGCGGCCGCGTGATGCGGCGGCCGGCGGGGGCGAGGATGAGCGGCACGAGGAGCGCCTCGACGACGAGCACGCTCCAGGCGACGGGCCGCATCATCCAGAGCGGCATGTACTCGCGAAACGGCACGGCGAGCCCCGTGATCATGCGATCGAGGTGGAGCACGTAATGGACCGTGTCGCCCTTGCGCCAGATGTGGCCCGATTTGTTGACGACGTTGAAATAATAAATGACCGCGACGTTCAGGGTCGTGACGAGCCCGATGAGCGAAACGTAGGGCTTCGTGGCCCAGGCGAACGGCGCGCGGGCGTTGAGCTCCGCGGACGAACGCTCCTTGCGCTCGCGGAACGAGCGCAAGAGCGCGTCGACCGAGAATCGCTGGCCGGTGGGCATGAACATCGCCCAGCCGATGAGCAGGTTTTCCACGACGTACCCGCCGTTCTCGACCATGACGAGCCGGTTGTCGAGGCTCGTCACGAAGAAGAACGAGAGGACCGAGAAGATGCGGGTATGCCAGCCGAGGAAGAAACAAAAATGGCAAAACGTCGCGATCGCGAAGGCGACGTGGACCTCTCCGGGCGTGGAGAACGCGTGGAAGATGCTGAAATTGAAGCCGCTGCTCGGACGGAAGAGGTGGTAATGGTTCGTGAGGATGCCCTCGTTCGAGTAGAACAAGCGCGCATCCATCCAGTGCCGGATGCAATCGGCCGTGACCAGGAAGCCGATCACGAGCCGGAAAAATCCGAGCGTGCGCGGATCCATCGTCATGTAATGGTCGCGCAGCCACACGAACGCGGCGCGGAGCGGGGAAAACCACGGCCTCGCGGCTTTGTCCTTCCGCGGCTTCTCCTCCGGCGCGTCGGCCGTGACCTCGCCCTCGGCGGCTACATCGGCCACGGCGCCTACTCCTGCCGGCGGACGTCGGGCTTGATGATCGGGAGCCTGTCGATCGCCAGGCGTCCGCCGCGCGAATGCGTGAAGAGTTTTTCGCGACCCTTCTCGACCCGCGCCGGGCTCTCGCCGGGCTTCGCAATCGAATACTTCACCCAGTACGCGTCGTACCCCGAGAGCTGCTCGTCCGGCGCGCGGCCTTCGAGCGCGGGGCCGCCCTTGCCGAGGTAATCACGCAGGGCCTTCTGGTACGGCTCGTACTCGCGCTGGCGGACGCGGTTCAAGTAATCGTTCCAGAGCTGGCCGAGCTTGCGCGTGTTGAACGCGACAGGGTCGATCGCGGGCGGGGCGCCCGTGAGCGGGTCGATGCTCGCGCCCTTGCGGTTCTGGCCGTCGATCACGAAGACGCCGTCCTCGTCCGCGTTCACGACGAGCACGTCCCAGCGCTCCAGCATGCGCGGCCAGGCGACGACCGCCGCGAGCACCCTGCCCTGGGGAATCGCGAACGGGAGCGGGTTTTCCTTGGCCGCCTGGGCGAGCGCCGCGACGAAAAGCACGAGCGCGAACGCGTCGCGGAGGCCACCCGTCACGAGACGCTTCGCGCGCACGGCAGACGGGACTTCGAGGGCCTCGGCGGCCTCGGCATCGGATTCGTCTTTCGGCGCGGGGAGGCCACACGCGTCCAGGCCAACGAGCACGCTGATGTTCGTGCGTCGCTTGGCGAAAGCGTCGTACAAGACGTCGAGCAGATTCGAGATGCCCGGCAGGCGCATGACGAAGGCGAGCGGCTGCCCGAGCGGCAGAGCCCGCACGATCTCCGCAATGCCGCGGCTCCGCGTGAAGACCGTGCCCTTCGCGTCCACGACGACGATGGTGTCCTGCACGAGCTCCTCGGTGATGCCCGCCGGCAGATCGACCTTCTCGACCGAGCCGTCGGCCTTGCCGCGGAGCAAACCCGAGAGGTCGCCATTGCCCTGGAACGTGAGGTGGGTATGGGCATCGAGGCGTTTGGCGAGGCGCGCGAGCCACAAGCAAACGCCGCAATCCTCGTCGTACACGACGCTGCGCGCGCGCTCGGGCGAGAAGCGGCGCTCGAAGGCGTCCCAGCTCTCCGCGGGCAGGAGCAGCGCCGCGGCGGCGAGGAGCGTCCAGGCATACAGGCCGAGCGAGAACAGGACGCCGAGCGCGAGCGCATACACGACGAGCAGCCCGACCGCGATCCCACGCAAGGGCCGGCGCGCCACGGGGACGAGCACGAGGAGCGGCACCACGCATTCCGTGGCGAGGAGCAAATACGAGAGGCCCTTCAAGACGCCCGCCGGCGCATGTTGAAACCGCACGCCGACGTCGCTCACCCAGCGCTCGACCTGGAGCGCATAATAAAGCCCGCTGCCGTCCCGCCACGGCCCCGCGAAATGCCATGCCGCGGACGCGATCAGGATGATCACGATTTGCAATGTGACGGCGAGCGCCGCGAACGAGAGGGGCGACCAGCCGGGGCCACGCGTGGCCGCGAGCTCGGCCTCCGTGGGCCGCGTGCGATCGTTCAGATCGGCGTCGGTCTTCTCGTCGCGATCCGCATACGAGCGGACGAGGGCGTCGACGGAGAAGCGGCTGCCGAGCGGCAAGAAGAGCGTGAAGAAGAGGAGCGCGACGGCCGCGTAGTTGCCCTGATTTTCGAGCAGGATGTTCCGCGCGCCGAGGCTCACGAGCCCGACGAGGGAGAGCGCGTGGAAGACGCGCGTCTTCCAGCCGAGGAGAAAGCCGAGGTAGACGAGCAGGATCAGGGCGAACGCGACGTGATTCTCGCCGACGCTCGAAAAGGCGTGGAGGAAGCTCCAGACCTGGCCTTTGTCGCGCAGGTTGAAGATGTGGTTGTGGTTCGGGAGGACGCCCTCGTTCGAATAAAACGCGCGCACCCAGGGCCAGCGGCGGAAGAGGTCGCCGCAAAGGACGAGGGCCATCGTGATGCGGAAGAGCCCCAGGGAGCGAGCGTCGATGGTAAGGAAGCTCGACAGAATTCGTTTGCCCACGTCAATCCTCGACCCGGAATCGGTACTCGTCCTCGTGCGAGAGCAACGGGACGCTCGGCTTGCGGAGCAAGATGGTCCGCACAGCCCAAAGGTCGTTGAAGATGCGATAACGGAGTGCGGTCTGATCGAGGTAATCGACGCCCGCGGAGCCGCCCGTGCCCGTGCGGCGGCCGATCACGCGCTCGACCATACGCGCGTGGCGCTGGCGCCAGATGATCATCTGCTGCTCGACCGCGATCACGAGGTCGATGACCTCGCGCGGCCACGCGAGCCGCGGCAGCTCGCGGTAGCTCTCCAGGAACACGATCGCCGCGCGCAAGCGGCGGCGGAAGGCGCGCGCCTCGTCGTCGAGCCCCTCCTCGTCCTCGGCCTGGAGGAAGCGCTCGGCGAACTTGATCTCGGCCCGGTACCGCTGCTCGAGCCGCGCGATGTCGTCGGGCGTGAGCGCGTTTTGCTTCGCGAGCCGGATGCGGTTCTCGATCTCCTTCTCGTGCCCCGCGATGAACGCCCGCGCGAAACGCTCGGCCGACTCCTGCGTCGCAGGGCCGTCGATCGGCGTGCGCGAGAGCCAGTCGTAGAGCACGGTCTTGAAGCTCGGCCCGCTCTCTCTGCGGTGCTCGACGCGGGCGAGCGCCGGCGAGGCAGAGCCGTCCGAGGAGCGGAGCGCCGCCATGTAGCTGCCCTCGCGGCCGAGCGGGATGCGCAGGTTGTCGTCGAGCCCGAGCAGGATCTCGATCTCGCGCATCTGCGCCGACTGGAAGCCGCTCGCCGGGATCAGGCGATCCCGGAAGTCGAGGTAGTCGCGCGTGGTCAGCGTCTCCATCACGCGGAAGTGCGGCACGGCCTGCTCGAAGAGCGCGACGACGCGGC
Source organism: Polyangium sorediatum (assembly GCF_029946465.1). Taxonomy (NCBI): domain Bacteria; kingdom Pseudomonadati; phylum Myxococcota; order Polyangiales; family Polyangiaceae; genus Polyangium; species Polyangium sorediatum. Next base: position 68,347 of record NZ_JARZHI010000017.1, on the reverse strand, counting down.
GGAGCGAGGTCGCCGCGTTCGCGAGCTTCATGTCGGGCACGGGGTTCTGGCGGAAGAGATCGCGCGCCGTCTCGAGCTCGCGCAGGATGAGCTTGAACCAGAGCTCGTAGACCTGGTGGACGACGATGAAGACGACCTCGTCGTTCGAGAGTTTGCTCTCGTCGTTGTCGAAGCCGCCCTGCAGCGAAAGGAGCTCTTCGACCTTGATGTAGTCCCAGTAGTTGCGCATGTGTCAGCTCCTCGTCGCGAGGCGAGTCTACTTCCGACGGGCGAAAACGGAAGCCACGAGCAGCGCGCCCGAAGAGCGCCCGCGACCGCCGCTAACGTAACGTCTGCCCGTGATCAGGGCGTCGTGGTGACGCTCGTGCCCTCGGGTCCGATGTTCACGGGTGGCCCGTAACTCCGGAGTTCCGCTCGCTCGTGGCCTACGCGCGCCTCGACGTCGAGAACGGTGATGCCCACATCGGGACAAAACGTGGTCGTGTACCGGACGGGTACATCGCCGCCGCGCTCTTCGACCGTGACGACACATCCCTCGAAGCGGCCCGCCGGCACGGTCACGCTCTGGCCGACCGCCACGATCCGCGTCCCGCCGCCATGCTCGCCGGTCCAGCTCATGCCGACGACGACGGGCGCCCGGAGCACGTAGACCGAGCGGCCGAGGAGCGCGACGCCCTCGCTCGTGAACGCGACGCGGCGCGCGCCCTTGGGCGTGACGAGCTCGCCTTCGAACGCGCTCGTGCGGCGGGCGCGGACGAGCAAAAGGCCACGCGCGCCGTCGTTGCTCGTCGTCTCGTAGTGCCAGAGGTTGCCGTGAACGATCGGAAAATACCGTTCGATCGGCGTGCCGGAGGAAACATCGACGACGCCCTCGCCGGGCGTGGTGAACGAAGGCCGCGGCTCGGGCGTGGCTGGCCCACACGCGGCGAACGTGAAGCCCGAAAGGACGAGGGCGAGTGCGCTCGGCCTCGGCGTCATGGGGTGGGCGCGAGCCGGTGGGAGAAGTACCAGACCGTAAAAAAGGCGAGGAGCAAGCACGCGGCGAAGAGCATGTACTTCGCGAGCGGATCGGGCTCGATGCGACGGAGCAGCTCCTCGGCGGCGCGGCGCACGGCCGGGTCGTCGGTGCTCTTCACGAGGCGCGCGCCGTCCTCGCGGACGCGACCGTAGTCGCCGCGGTCGAAGGCGGCGAGCAGCGCGTCGAGGCTCTCGTCGCGCGGGAACCGCTGCGCGAACGAGGGCACGCCTTCGCGCGGCGCCTTCGCCTTCTTCTTGCGCTTCTTCTTGGGGCGCGTGGCCTCGCTCGGCTCTTCGGCCTCGCCCTGCGGATCCGCGCCCTCGTTCGTCTCGCTCATCGTTCGGTCCTGTCGCTAAGCGCCGGTTCGATGTCTACCTCGGAAGGACGGGCGTGGTCTGATCGGGCCGCTCCCGCCAGCCGACGGGCCCGTCGCCCTCGCCCCTCACCTCGCAGGAGAGGCCCTCGCAGAGGGTGCGATAGTACGCCTTCCTGCCGCAGCCGATGGCCTTGTAGACCCCGCCGAACTCCTCGGTCACGCGAACCTCCTCGTCGGGACAATCGAGGTCCTTGGCCGCGTGCACGCGCACGAGCGGCGCGGCCGCACCGCGACCGTTGATCGTGTTGCCACAACCGACGAGGCCAACGAGAACGAGGAGGAGCAGGGCGAGGGGGCGCATGGTCAGAACTGGAAGTACACGAACGGCACGGCTTTCACGCTCGCCGCCTCGTGCAGCACGACGGCGACGACGAAGAGCATGGCACCCTGCGCGGGGGCCGGCAGGGCCGCGAACGCGGCGCGCAGCCGATCGTAGATCACGCGCGGCGTGTGGTGCACGGCGATCCCGAGCGCGAGCAAGGCGGCGACGATGGGCGGCAGGTTCGGGTGGAAGGTCGTCCCGGTCGCGATCTGCTTGAGGACGCGCGTGCCGATGTCGAAGGTCGGGGCGCGGAAGAAGATCCACGCGAGGCAGACGTAGTGGAACGTGAGGACCACGCCGACAGGCTTCGGCAAAAAACGCTTCGGCTTGCCCGCGCTCTTGCCGCCGGCGCGCTCGACGGCGCGCGTCACGGCGAGGCCGAGCCCGTGCAAAAACCCCCAGAAGACAAACGTCCACGACGCGCCGTGCCAGAGGCCGCCGAGCAGCATCGTGAGCATGAGGTTGCGGTACGTCGCGAGGTTCGAACCGCGGTTGCCGCCGAGCGGGATGTAGAGGTAGTCGCGCAGCCAGCTCGACAACGAGATGTGCCAACGGCGCCAGAACTCGGCGAGGTTCGACGAGGTGTAGGGCGCGTCGAAGTTCGGCGGGAAGCGCACGCCGAGCAGGAGCGCCGAGCCGATGGCGATGTCGCTGTAGCCCGAGAAGTCGCAGTAGATCTGGACGGCGTAGCCGTAGACGCCCGCGAGCACCTCGATCGCGGAGTACCTCTCGGGCTGGTCGAAGACACGATCGACGAGGTGGATCGCGAGCTGATCGGCGAAGACGACCTTCTTCAGGAGCCCGACCGCGATGAGGAACAGGGCCTCGGCGCCGACGCGGCTCGGCAGGGAGGGGACGGCTTCGAGCTGCGGCAGAAGATCCCGCGGGCGAACGATCGGGCCCGCGACGAGGTGCGGGAAAAACGAGACGAAGAGCAGGTACCGGAGGTAGCTCCGGTGCGCCGGCAGGTCGCCGCGGTAGACGTCGATGACGTAGCTCATCGACTCGAACGTGAAGAACGAGATGCCGACGGGCGGGAGCAAGACCCGCATCGCGTCGCTCGTCTTCGGCGCTGTGCCCGTGAGCCACGCGCGGAGGAGCTCGACGTTCTCGACGCCGAAGTTCCAGTACTTGAAGAAGCCGAGGAAGCCGAGGTTGAGGACGACGGTGATCGTCAGCAGCGCCTTGCGGCGCGACGCGCTCGGCTCGTTCGCGATGATGCGGGCGAGGAAGAAGTCGACGGTCGACGAGCCGAAGATGAGCGGCAGATACCGCCAGTCCCAGGCGGCGTAGAAGCCGTAACTCATCGCAAGGAGAAAGATGATGCGCGGCCACGAAGCGAGGAGGCGCCCGCCGTCCGTCGCAAACGAGGGGCGGAGGGCCGAAAGGCCCCACCAACCGACGAACGCAACGGCGAAGAAAACCGCGTACTCGATGCTGATGAAGTTCACGAGCGGGCCGCATGTTGAACGGCGCGGGCTGCCGTGCCAAGGATTACGGTGATGCTCGGGCGCCTGATCGTAGGGATCCTCAAAGGCCTCATCGTAGGCGGGCTCATCGGGTTCGGGCTTGTGAAGCTCGGATTTGCCGTCCTTCCTGCGTGGCTCGCGTACATCGCCGCCGCCGTGACGGGCGTCGTGATCGGCCTCATCGCGGGCAAACCCATCTGGGCGAAGGACGCGAAGATCGAGGCGGGGATGAAGGCCGGCGTCGGCGCGCTTCTCGCCGCCGGGCTCATGTTCGCCGCGCGCAAGTGGCTGACGATGTACCTCCCGACCGATCTGCTGAGCCAGGTCGGCGTGATGGCGAAGAGCGAGACGATCCAGCTCGGCTACTTCCCGATCACCTCGCTCGCCGCGGTCGCCGCGGTGCTCGGCGGCTTCTACGACGCGGACAACACGCCCGAGCCCGAGGGCGAGGCGAAAGAAGAGGCGAAGGCCCCGCCCGCGAAGGCCGGGCCACAGAAGCGCATCGCGCAGCCGGCCGCGGACGAGCTCGACGAGGACTTCGACGACACGTCGGCGGACGAGAAAAAGGCGAAGAAGTAGAGCGGTGCCGCCCGCGCGGATCCTGTTCTACATGGCGACGTTCGGGGCCCTCGCGCTCGTCGCGCGTTCGCTCCTGATCGGGCCCGTGCCCACGTGGATCACGCTCGCCGCGCTCGCCGCGTACACGGCGACGGTCCTCTCCGGCGTGCTCCTCCTGCGCCTGCGTATGTTCGTCGACGCGGTCTGCCGCGGGCCCGACGACGCGCGCGGCGTGGCCCTGACCTTCGACGACGGGCCGAACCCCACGCATACGCCGAAGGTGCTCGACCTGCTCGACCAGGCGAAGGTCAAGGCGACGTTCTTCGTGATCGGCAAGAAGGCCGAGGCGCACCCGGAGATCGTGCGCGACATCGTGGCGCGAGGTCACGCGCTCGGCTCACACGGCTACGCCCACCCGCGGACCTTCGCCATGTTGCCCACGTCCGCCGTGCGCGCGGACGTCGAGCGCTCCCTCGTGGTGCTGGAGAAGATCACGGGCCGGAGGCCGACCCTCTTCCGGCCGCCGATCGGGCACACGAACCCGCGCATCGCGAAGGTCGTGGACGCGCTCGATCTGACCGTGGTCGGCTGGTCGGTTCGGGCGATCGACGGGCTCGCCTCCGCGGACGCCGAGAAGGTGACGGCGCGCGTCACGCGAGGGCTCGAAGACGGGGCGATCGTGCTGCTGCACGACGCGGCCGAGCGCGAGGATCACGTGCCGGCGAGCCTCGCCGCGCTGCCGAAGATCCTCGAAGGCCTGCGGGCGAGGAACCTCGCGGGCGTGGCGGTCACGGATTTCGTGGAAGGAAGCCGCGAGGAAGGTGCGGCCTAGGGCCCCGAAGAGCGCTACGAACGAAGACGGATCGTCATGGTGCCTTCTCGCCCGAGCCTGACCCTCTTCGCCCACCTCGTCTCGCGTCCCGAGCCGGAGATCGATCTCGTGCAAGCCTCGCTCGTCTTCGCGGAGAGCGAGTACCCGTCGCTCGACGTCGCGCGGTACGTGTCGACGCTCGAAGCGCTCGGCCGCGCGGCGGCGCGGCGCATCGCCCAGGACGCGCCGCACGGGACGACGGAGGAGCGGGTGCGCGTGGTGCTCGAATGGCTCTACGGCTCGCAAGGCTTCCGCGGCAACGCCGAGGAGTATTACGACCCGCGCAACAGCTACCTGAACGAGGTGCTCGACCGGAAGAAGGGCATCCCGATCACGCTCGCCGTCGTGCTGCTCGACGTGGCGACACGCGCGGGGATCGACGCGAAAGGCATCTCGTTCCCGGGGCATTTTCTGGTCGGCGCGGGGGATCGGCAGAAGGAAGCTCCGCGACCGGGGTTCGGGACGCGCTACGCCGCCAAGCAAGTCGAGACCCCGGGCGTCCCCCTCGTGATCGATCCGTTCCACGGGCGGATCCTCGCCGGGCAGGAGCTCGAAGCCCTGCACGCGCGGGTGACGGGCGCGGGGCCGCGGGTCGATCCGCGCCTGCTCGAACCTTGCAGCAAGCGCCAGATCCTCGCCCGCATGCTCTCGAACCTCCGCAGCATCCACGCGTCGCGGAACGACGACGAGCGGCTGCGCAACGTGCTCGAACACCTCGTCGCGATCGCGCCGTCGCCGGAGCTCTCCCGCGAGCTCGATCGGCTCGGCGGCAGCCGCGCGATCCTCGCCCGGCCCACCGCGAACCGCTCGTTCAACTGAGGTCCTTCGCGGCGAGCGGGACCGTGAAGGAGAAGCGCGCGCCCGCGCCCTCCTCGCCGTGCTCGACGCCGATCGTTCCGCCCACGGATTCGAGCAGGCCCCGGCACACCGCGAGCCCGAGGCCCGTGCCTTTGCCGATCTCCTTCGTCGTGGTGAAGGGTTCGAAGAGCCGATCGCGGATGGCCGGCGCGACGCCGGGGCCGTTGTCGTGGACCTCGACGCGCACGCCCTCGGGCGCGCGGCGAGCGACGAGATCGATACGCCCTCCGGGCTTCGGGACGGCGTCGGCCGCGTTGAGGAGCAGGTTCAAGAGGACCTGCACGAGGCGCTCCTCGGAAAGCGCGACGAGCGGGAGATGCTTGTCGACGTCGAGCGTGATGGCCACGTCGCGCAGGGCCTTCTGCGGTTTGACGAGGGCGAGCGCGGCGTCGATCGCTTGCGCGAGGGAGCCGCCGATCTCGGGGGCTCGACCGCCGCGCACGCTCGTCGCAGGGCGGGCGAAGTCGAGCAGGTCCCGCAGGATGCCGTGGATGCGCTCGGTCTCGCCCTTCATGCGCTGCAAGAAGTCGCGTTGCTCGGCCTCGTCGAGGCCGCCGGCGAGGAGCAGCTCCTCGAAGCCGAGCAACGCGGCGATGGGGTTTCCGATCTCGTGCGCGAGCCCGGCCGCGAGGCGTCCCACGGAGGCGAGGCGCTCGGAGCGCACGAGCCGCTCCTGCGCGCGTTCGAGCTCCTTCGCATACCGCGTGGCCTCGTCGATCTTCACGCGCAGGCTCTCCTCGTCGGCGCGCAGGCGCTCGGTCATGCGCGCCACGCTGTCCGCGAGCTCGGCGAGCTCACGTGCGCCCGCGCGAGGCAACTCGAGCCGCCGCGCGCCCTCCGCCACGCGGCCCGCGGCGCGCGAGAGGCGCTCGATCGGATCGACCACGAGCCGCGTCATCGCGAGGTACATGAAGACGAGGAGCGCGAGGGCGAAGATGCCCATATAGAGCGCGAGGAGCCGGACGAGGGGCGCCGTGGGGATGACGCCGGCCATGCTGGCGCGGTGCAAGCTGACGACGGCGAAGAAGAGCGGCAGGAAGGCGAGGACGAGCAGCGTGCCGAGCGCGACGAGGAGCTGAAGGCGGATGCCGGGGCGCACCTCGTTACGGTGCGGGGCTCTGGTCGGGCCGACCAGAGTGATCTTTCACGATCCGAAAAATCGCCGGACCTGCGCGCGTCTCGTCTCCCGGCGTGATGCAGCAGGGAGCAGGCCCCGAGGGGTCGAGCGCTCCGCTAATCGAGGCGCCCCCCGCACACCCGCTCGCCGTCCAGGCAAATGGTCGTGCAGTCGAGATCCGATGTGCACGGCGATCCAGCGCAGCTCGAAGTGATGAGGCCGCCGCACACCCCGCTGCTCTTGCAGACTCCGCTCGAGGCTTGCCCATTCTTGTTCGACCAGCTCGTGGTGCTGATCGACGTGTCGCACACCTGGCACTTGTTGCTCGGATTGAACGCGCCGTTCGTGTAGGTCACGCCGCCGATCGTGCAGCCCGCCGGGGGCGCGACCCACGTCACCACGATCTCGTTGCTGGTGGACACGAAGTTTTGGTGCGTCGAGCGGACCCGATACGTCTCCGTGCCGGGCGTCGTGTTGTTCACGGCAAGCGTTTGCACATTGCTGCTCACGTTCTGCCAGGTGCCATTCGCGAGCTTGATCTGCCAGACGAAGCTCCCGGTTCCGTCGCAGTGCCGCGTGCCGTGTGGCCCCGGGGCGACGAGAGACACGGACTGGTTCACCGGCACCGTGTACGAGGACGGGAGGATCGCGAAGGATGCGCGGTGGTCGTACACGATGTGCGCCTTCGGGTCGGCGGTATTGCCGGTATGGAAGGCCGAATCGCGGACGACCATCGCGCTCGAGTCGCAGCTCTCCTCGGACAAGGTGCGGCTGATGCAAGGGCCGCTGCTCGGCACATCGCTCGGGGACCAGGAGACGTCCCACTGGACGTCGACGGGATCCGCGGGGGTGCGGACATGCGGCGCGTGATCACCAACCAGACACCATGTCACGGTCTTCGGCCACGTATTCACGCCCGACGGGCTCTCGTTCACCGTGAGCATGTCCTTGGTGATCGAGAATGCGAGCTGCGCCTCGTCCGTGAGCCCTTCGTCCTCGTATCCGTCGGGGGCGCCGATACACGCGGCGACGAGCGGGGAGAGAAGCAGCAGCGCGGACCGGAGTCGGTCGAGTCTCATCGAGGTATGTACCGTTCTTTTCTCGGCGTTGTGGATCTCGGCACGCGAGCACCGACGACGCTGCAAACGGTACGCCTCGGCGGAAAAATCAAACAACTTTCGGGATCAAACTCTCCGCGTTTTCGGCCAGGAAACGTGTTCGAGCGCGGCGTGGCAATGCCCGCTGGCCATCGTTCTCGCATTCGTCTTCCCCCGGACCGGCATCCACGCGCGTGTCGAGACGGCGCACACGTCAGGACGCGCGCACACGTCCACGCCCCAGCCTCCGCCGGGGACCGATGTCCCAAAACTAGGCCCGCTCCTCTGCCCTCTGATACGGGACCGGTCGCACCCAAATGGCTCCGCTCGTGGTCCTCGTGCTCAAGCTTCGGCGCCTTGGCCGCGCGGCCTTGCCGCTCCTCTCTGCGATCGGCCTCGGCGCGATCGTGGTCGCGTCCACGGCGAGCCCGCTCTCGCTCTGGATCGAAGCGCCGGCCTCGGCGCTCCTGCTCGGCCTGCTCGCGGCGCGCGCGTCGCGGCGCTCCCGGGCGATCGAGGGCACGCTCCGCCTCGACCTCGAGGTCGGCGCGCTCTTCACCGTGCTCGTCTACGCGATCGTGACGCGCAGCGACGGCGCGCTCGACGGGCGCCTCTACCCGCTCGTCTACGTGTGCGTGGGCCTCGTGAGCGCGTTCGCGCGCCCGATCGCCACGGTCCTGCTCCTCGCCTTCGCGCTCGGGCTCGACGCCTCCGTGCGGCACTGGGCCATGCTCGCGTCGAGCCTCGACCGCCTCGCCTACGCGGGCGCGTTCATGGTCGTGTTCGCCTCGTTCAACGCGCTGCTCCTCCGCGCCGAGATCGCCCGCGCGAGGAGCGCGCTGAAGGAGCGTATCCAGGCCGAGGTGGAGAAACTTCGCGACGACGCGCGGAGCTACCGGCTGCTCGGCGCGCCGGGCGGCGGGCGCGCCTCGTCGCGGGCGAACGACGAGGAGCGGCTCGTGCGCTCGGGCGTGGAGGAGATCCACCAGTCCGTGCTCTTCGCGCTGCGGCTGCTGCGGCAGGCGATGAACCTGCACACGGCGGTCCTGCTCTGGCAAAACGACGCCGGGACGCACCTGCGCATCAGCGAGCTCTCGACCGACGACCCGAACGTCGCCGAGGGCCCCTTCCTCGCGGGCGACGGCATCTTCGGCGCGGCGATCACGCAGCGCGAGGCCGTCGCGCTCCGTGGCCTCGAGCCGCGCCACAAGCTCCCCTACTACACGGGCCCTTGCCCCGTGCGCGCCGCGCTCGCGCTCCCGGTCTTCGAGCACGGCTCCATCCGCGGCGTGCTCGTCCTCGACCGGCTCACCGACGAGCCCTTTGGCCTCAAAGAACAGGAGCTCGCCATGGAGGCCTGCCGCTACGCGGTGCGGGCCATCCAGAACGAGCGTGTGTTCGTGCAGCTCGAGCGCGCCAAGGTGGAGCAGGGCCGGCTCTACCGCGCGGTCGAGAGCCTCAACGCCGCGACGACCGAGGCCGAGGTCGTGGAGTCGGGCCTGCGCACGGCGCGCGAGATCACGAGCGTCGACTTCGCCGCGGTCACGCTCTACGACGAGTCGCAGAAGGCCCACGAGATCCGCGCCGTCAGCGGCGGCGACGAGGCGAACCTCGTCGGCCAGCGCTACAAGCAGAACGCCGGCCTCGTCTCGATGGCGCTCGAAAACAAGCACCCGCTGCCCTACCGCGGCGAGTACGACGAGAAGCGCCAGGTCGTCTTCACGAAGAAGCTCGCGCCGCCGAGCATGCCCTCGATGATCGTCCTGCCGATGCTCGTGCACGACAAGCCCCTCGGCACGCTCGTCCTCGGCTCGCGCCGCCGCGCCGCGTTCGGCGACGCCGCGCGCAGCACGCTCGAAGTGCTCACGAGCCACGTCGCCGTCTCGCTCGCGAACGCGCGCATGATGCGCAGGCTCGAAGAGATGGCCACGCTCGACGGCATGACGGGCCTCTACAACAAGCGCGCGATGCTGGAGATCGCCGACCAGAAGATCAAGGCGGCCAAGCGCTTCGGCCGCAAGCTCAGCGTGCTCGTGACGGACATCGACCACTTCAAGAAGGTCAACGACACCTACGGGCACGACGCGGGCGACGTGATCATCAAGGGCCTCGGCGAGGTGCTCCGCCGCGAGCGGCGCGCGACCGACGCCACGGCGCGCTTCGGCGGCGAGGAGTTCGTGGTGATCTGCGAGGAGACGGACACGCGCGGCGCGATGCTGCTGGCCGAGCGGGTGCGCGAGGAGCTCGGCAAGACGATCTTCCACGCGCCGAAGCCCGGTCCGGACGGTCAGCCCGTGACGATCCGCGTGACCTGCTCGATCGGCGTGGCGAGCTTCCCCGAGGCCGGCGAGACCTGGGAAGACCTCTTCAAGGCGGCGGACGAGGCCCTCTACGCCTCGAAGCGCGGCGGGCGGAACCGCGTCACCGCCCACGCGGCCCTGCCCCGCGCCGCCGGGTCGAAAGCGCAACACGCAGCCTGATCGTGGCTTGCGAGCGCGCTGACGCGACCCATACACTCCAGGTATGAGCGCGAACGACGATCGGGACGATCGCAACGAGCAAGCCGAACGGGCGAAGACGCACCTGGTGCAGGGCCTCGGCCACTTGTTCCGCGCGGCCACGATGGCGGCGACCGGAATCAAGAAGGAGCTCGACCGCACGGACGTGGGCAAGCAAGTCGAGGTCGCGGGGCGCGAGATCTACCGCGCCGCGAACAACGTCGTGAGCCGGCTGGGGACGGAGATGCTGTTCGGGTCGAAGGACAAGGACAAGGACAAGAAGCGCGAGCCCGGGCCGGACGACGAGCGCAAAGACGATCGGGATCCGCCGCGGTATCCGCCGGGCCAGAAGCCGAAGGGGCCGACGGAGGAGGATCCGGGGTTCCGGATCATGACGGATGATGAGGAGCCGAAGTAGAGGGGATCAGGCGGCGAGACGTAGCGATTCCCACGCCTGCGCTTCGTCGATCTCCGCCGCCGACAGCTCCCAGTCGTTCGCGGGCAAAACTTCCTGGGTATCGAGGGCTTCCCGGTAACGCTTAGCGTTGCCACGGATTTCCAGGTCCAGCGGTAGCTCTGCCGTCGCTTGATCAAAGAGAGCGTTCACCTGTTGTTCAGGACGACCGAGCATCGCTGCGGCGATGGCCCACCACTCGAAGAGGCGCCCGCGCACCTCGCTACGGGTGGATAGCGCAAGGCCATCTTCGCAGAACCTCTCGACTTCGGCGTAGCGGCCTATCTGGAGCGCGTGAAACGCAGCGTAGAGGTAAGGCCAGTCGAGCTTCGTCTTCAATCTAGCGGCATCGGTGAAGTCTCGCATCGCTCGGGCTCGATCGGAGTGCAGCAACGCGAGGCCGCGCGCGAGCAGCGGCCCTTCGGAGCGATGCACGGTCACAGCCCGCTCGAAGGAGCGTAACGCTTGATCCTTGTCTCCGAGGTCCTCGTACGCAAATCCTGCGGCGAGAAGCCCCATGGCACGAATTGAAGGCAGTGCCGTAGGGTCATCCCATGCGGACTCGACCAACTTGGTGACTCGCTCGAGCACCGCGCGCTGATCTTTCTCCTCTGCCTGCATCGATGCCCGACGAAGGATCGCAGCAACCTCCAGAAGCAGTATCCCCGAGACGATGGGCCGCGATTCGATTTCTCGTGCGCGCTCGACCGCAACGTCGATCAGCCCCGCGGAAACGAGAGCCTCTAGAGCGAGAAACTCATAATGCGGCTTTGGCTCCAGCTCGTTCGCGAAGTCGTAGAAGCAAACAGCAGCATGAAAAAATCCCTGTCGCTCCCAACACCGACCCATCGCATATACGTAGCGAGCCTCAAGCGGTGACGGGAGCTTTCTGATAAGCGATAAAGCCTGACGATCGTCTTGTCCCAGAAACGCTTCATTGACCTTCTGCGACACTATCGCCTGCGTCTCCCCCTCGACGAACGGCTCGACCCGGCGCTTCCCTTCGATGATGTAAAGGTCCTCGGAAAGATCGTCGAGGTGCGCTTGCTCCTCCTCGCTCGCAGCGAGGTAGGGCGCATCCATCTCGTCGCGAAGCCGGTCCGCCCGCTCCCCATCGCTGCGCCCTGCTCGCATCTCTCGGTGCAGCTCGACGAGCAACTCTTCGTACCTCGAGCACGCAGACGACCGCATGTCAGCCCCCCTCATCCACAACCCACAGCCGTTGCGTGGCGGCGAGCTCTCGTTGGTAATCACCGATCGACATTCGTTGGAGCGGCTGGATCACTCCGTGTTTGCTGGACGTCGGCATAAGCTCCAGGGAATCGCCCAAGGGTGCCCGTTCGAAGTTCGTTTCCCCGATGCGAAACACGCGGTGCGCGTTGTTTCCTCGCGCGCCGTGCCGAAGATGACCGAGTCGCTCGGGGACTCGACTCGGAGGCAGGGCCGTCAGGCGCGGCGCCACCGAAATCCCCTCGCTGCAGGGTCCGACCTTCCCCTCACCGTCCGGATGCACATCTGTGGGCACAGACGGAGGTACGCACGCCCCCAGCATGTTCGCCGCCGTCCCCACCGCCGGAACCGTAGGCGACGCCGACGGAACCTCCGGCAACATCGTCCTGTACATCTTCGGCCAAGCCGCTGACATGGGGGCCAACCTACCACGTCGCGCCGGCTGTCGACCCCTCCGCGTCCCCATCTTCGCTTTCGCGCCTCACCCCGCCCGCCTCACCTGCCCCTCTTCAGCCCCGAACCCGCTCGCCGCCGCCCCCGCCGCGCCTCTCCCGAATCGCAGACCCACCTCGACGCCCTCGCCTCACCCCTCGCCGCTCAAACCTCCACCCCGCCGTTCTCGCCCGCCCTCCGCGCCACTCGATCCCACCTCCCGCCGCCCCCGCCCCCCTCCGCGCGCCCGATCGCCGCGCCCCGTTCGTCCCCGGAGCCCCATTTTCAACTTGAAGCTCGCGCCCCGGACGCTCCCGCCATCCCCCTTCCCAAGCTTCCTTCGTTCGTCGGGTCTCCACATCCCATGAGCGAAGCCAAAGCCTCCCGCATGGTCTCCGACCGCGTCGCGATCACCAACAACGTGGTCGCCGCGGTCGACATCCACGGCCCCGAGATCGCGCCCACCCTGGAGATGATCCTTTTCCCCGGCGGCGTCCCTCAGCACCTCACCCTGGCCAAGGTCCTCGCCGCGTTCGGCGATCACCTCCGCGCGCGTGCCCATCAGCTCGTCACCGCCGACCGCACCCATATGATCGAGCTCGCCGACGACGAAGGCTACCGCGCGAAGCGCGACGACTGCACGGCGGAGACGAGAGACTTCCTCAGCACGCTTCGGTCCGGCCTCGCCCGCAACTATGGCCAGGTCGTCGCGGGTGCGTATGGCCTCGGCGCCCCCATTCCCGAGGATCCGCACACCGTCCTCGTCCTCGCTGACAACGTCGAGAATTTGCTCCGCAATCGTCCGCTCACCGAGCCGCCGAAGAACAAGAGCCTGAAGATCGACCCCATCGTTGCCGCCGACGACCTGAAAGCCAGCGCCTCCGCATTGAAGACGGCCCTCGGCGACGTCGACCGCGAAAAGCGCGAGGCGCAGCTCACGCAGACCGCCAAGAACGAGGCCATGGTCGCCTGGGGAACGTCGTATTCGGGGGTGGCCGATGCAGCCGCTGCCTTTTTCCTCCTCGCCGGCCGCCCCGCGTTGAGCGAACGCGTGCGCCCGACCGCGCGCCGGCGCGCGGGAATGCCCGAGCCCGAGGACACGGTCGAAGCCGGCGCGGACGCCGCAGGCGGAAGCACGACGCCCTGAAGAGGCCCGCTTGCCACGGGGTGCATCGTCATGCAGGGTCCTTGGCATGACGTCCCTGGAGCACGAGTTCCCGGACGATTTGCCTCCAGACGACCTCTGGAGCGAAGCGCTCGGCTTCGAATCCTCCCTCCACGCCGCGCAGCTCCTGATGCTCCTCGACAGCATCGAGCTCTACTGGAAGGACCGCGCCGACTTTTTCGCCGCGGGCAATCTGACGGTCTACTTCAGCCCGAAGCAGCTCAAGAACGAGAAGTTCAACGGCCCCGACTTCTTCGTCGTGCTCGGCACCGAGCGCAGGCCTCGCAAGAGCTGGACCGTCTGGCACGAGGACGGCAAGTACCCGAACGTGATCGTCGAGGTGCTCTCACACAGCACGAAGAAGCTCGATCAGGGCCTCAAGAAGCAGGTCTACCAGGACGTCTTCCGCACGCCCGAGTACTTCTGGTTCGACCCGGAGACGAAGGAGTTCGCGGGCTTCCGGCTCCTCGGCGGCCGGTACGAACCGATCCCACCCGACAGCGACAGGCGGCTGTGGAGCACACAGCTCGATCTCTCCCTCGGCGTTCACGAAGACAAGCTTCGCTTCTTCACGAAGGAAGGCACGCTCGTCCCGACCGGTCGCGAGCGCGCAGAGCGCCTCGCCGAGAAACTCCGCGCCCTCGGCGTCGATCCCGACTCCGTTTGACGTCCTAATACTCGAACCCGCTCCCCCCGATGAACTCCCGCAGGATCGACGTCGGCGGCACGTGATCCGGGTAGATCGTCACCACCTTGTCGATGAGCTGCCGCAGCCGGTGCGCCGTCACGAACGCCGGATGCTCCTGCGCCACTTCGAGCAGGTAGCGGTCGGCAAACACCTTGATCACGCCGAGCTCGTAGACGAGCGACGAGTCGAAGATCGCGTCGGCCTGCGCGAGGAACGGGAAGATGTTCGCGCGTTCGCCCGCACGCACCGAGGGCCAGCGCAGGATGTTCGCCGCTGCGTTCGTCCCGCGCCCATGCCGATCACGCACGATGCGCCGGAGCAGGCGCACGTCGGACACGCTGATGCGGTTCACCCGGTCGAACGGCAGCGCCGTCATCGGCTGGAGGAAGATGCAGAAGACCTTGTCCCGCGGGAGGAGCCCGTCGATGAGCTTCGGGTTCAGCCCGTGGATGCCCTCGATCAGGAGCACGTCCGAGCCGCGTAACGTCACCTCGCGCCCGCCGTCCGGGTGGCTCTTGCCCGTCACGAAGTCGTAACGCGCCGTCTTCACCGTCTCGCCGGCGAAGATGCGCCCGAGGTGATCCCGCAGCGCGCCGACGTCGATCGCTTCGAGTGACTCGTAGTCGTACTCGCCGCGCGCATCCCGCACCGTCTTCTCCCGGTCGACGTAGTAGTCGTCCAGCGACAACCCCACGGGGTGGATCCCGTTCACGAGGAGCTGCACCGTCAGGCGCGAGAGGAACGTCGTCTTGCCCGACGACGACGGGCCCGCCACGCAGATCACCCGGATCGTCCCGCGCCCCGCGATCGCGTCTGCGATGCGGCTGATGCGCTTCTCGTGCTGGCCCTCGCTCACCCGGATGATCTCCGGCGTCTTGCCGCGCACGCACGCGTCGTTGAACGCGCCCACGCTCGTGATGCCAAGCGTCGTCAGCCAGGGCTCGTCCTGCCGCACGCCGAGCCGCGCGGACGCAGGCTGGATGTCCTGGTGCAACCGGGTCGACGGCGGGGCCGCGCCGCCCTCGGGCGTCACGCGGGGTTCGTCGCCGTAACACAACATCACCGCCTCGCCGCCGACCTCGATGCGGAACGGGAACGGCGCGATGTGCCCCGCGCTCGGCAGGAGCGGCGCCATCGACAGCACCGCCTCGGACCCCGCGCAGACGAGCTGCACGTGCCCCGTTCGCCACGTCCGGAGGAGCGCGAGCAGGTCCCGCGCGCCCTCCTCGGCGAAGTGGCTGCGCGCCTCGTCGACGGTCCAGAACTCTTGCTGGAACGGCACGTCCGCCGCGATGAGCTCGTGCATCTTCGCCGTCACGCGCTCGGCCCACGTCGTGAGCAAGAGCGTGCCCGGGTGGAGCAGCTCGATCGGCTGACCAAACCCCGCGCCGGGCCCGAGCCGCACGAACACGTCCGGAAAGGCGCGCCGCGACGCTTCGAGCAAGAGCAAGCCGAGGCTCGCGCGATACACGCGCTTGCCTTCCCAGTGCGACGCGCAGAGCGGCTCCACGTGCGCGTCGGAGGTGATGGGCATCCCGAGCGACACGGCCTTGTTGTTCACGAGCGCCGCGACCACCGGATCACCACCGACGTCCCGCGGCAGGAGATCACCGAGGAGCGTCCCCGTCCGCACCCGCGCCCACGCGCGGTTCACCGTGACGTCGACGAACACGCGCCGCGGCAAGGAGCGCTCGTGCAAGAGCGCGCCCATGGTCTCGGTCATCTCGGTGAGCTCTTTTCCGAGCGACGCCACGAGCGCCTGCGTCAGGCAAAGCGCGAGCTCCGGGTCGCGCTTCGACATCTGCTCGTACTGCGCACGCGAGAGCCGCGCGAGCGTGAGCGTCGACTCCGCGATCACGCTCGACGTGCGTAGGCGCCCCGTGATCAGCGCGAGCTCGCCGAAATACGCGCCCGGCCCGATGCGCCCGAGGTCCACGTTCGCGCGGCGGAGGCGCGCTTCGCCCGACACCAGGAAATACATCTCCTGTCCGACTTCGCCCTCGCGCAGCAGCACCGACGTCGGCGGCACCTCGACGTGTTCGAGATACGAAACCAGCCGCGACGACGTCGCGCTGCAGACCTGCGCGAAAAGCACACTCGTAGCGGCGAGTGCGTCCACGGATCCGGACGGAATGGACGTGGGGAGATCGGGCAGCGTGGGCGACGACATACGACGCAGGGAGAGCTACCATGCGCCCGCGAGGTGCCTTCATGCGTACTTCTTTTCGACTTGGACTTTTGTCGATCGTGCTCAGTCTCGGCTCCGTGGCCGCATGCGCCGCAGAGGTGGAATCACTCTTCTCCGGCGGCGGCACGGCCGGCGGACAAGGCGGCGCGGGCGGACAAGGCGGCGCGGGCGGACAAGGCGGGCTCGGCGGCGTAGGCGGGCAGGGCGGGCTCGGCGGCGCGGGCGGACAAGGTGGGGCCGCATCGAGTTCGAGCAGCGCGGCCACGGGCACGGGCCCGAGCTCGAGCAGCGCGAGCACCGGGGGACAGGGCGGGCAGGGCGGCGGCGGCTTCGATCCGCAGGCCTGTGGGCAATGCGCGTTCGGCGCTTGCCAGGCGGAGATCTTCGCGTGTGGCCAGCCGTGTCAGGGCTTCCTCGGCTGCGCGCAGAACTGCACCGACAACCTCTGCGTCGACGATTGCCTGACGCAGTTCCCGCAAGCAAAACCGACCTACGATTGCACGTGCGCCTCGTGCAGCGGCCAGTGCGGCACCTTCTGCGACGGCGCGAGCGGATCGAGCACGACGTCGACGGTGGCGAGCAGCAGCGCGAGCGGCACGGGCGGCGGCTCTGCGTGCAGCACGTGTTCGCAAATCCTCCAGGGCGGAGGCAATGACCCGCCTTGCCAGGGCTCGGACGTGCTGCTCGGCGCGCTCTTCACCTGCACCTGCCAGCAGAGCTGCACGAACGAGTGCGGAAGCTCCTGCCAGGGTGGACAGCCGACGCAGGCGTGCTTGGGCTGCGTGCAGCAGAAGTGCGGGCAGCAGGTCAACGCCTGTTTGCAAGACTGAGCTGTCCTCGACACGCCCTCGACACGCCCCCGTCGAGAAGTCGCCGCCGCCGTGACGCTGCACGTTCGTCACGGTAAGTATGGCGACCATGCGTATTGCTTCGCTTACATCACCGATCTTCCTTCTCCCCCTGTTCACACTCGCCGCGGCCCCTTTTGCCTGCGCAAATCCGCTTCAAATGCCCGACACCAGCACCGGCGCCGGGGGGGACGCCGGCGGGGGCAGCGCGGGCGGTATGGGCGGCGCGGGGGGCCTCGACGGGGGCCCCGACGTCACGCCGGGATCCCCCTGCACCACGGACCTCGACTGCGTGGCCCTCGAAGGCCCTTGCAGTGATGGCGTGTGCGCCGGGGAGAGCGGCTGTCAGCTCGTGCCGAAGAACGACTTCGGCCCTTGCGACGACGGGCTCTTCTGCACCGTCAACGATGTTTGCCTGAGCGGCGCGTGCACCGCGGGCACCTCGAAGATCTGCCCGTCGAACGGCGAAGCCTGCAAGATCGGCAGTTGCAACGAGGAGAGCAACGCGTGCGAGTTCGGGCCCGTCAACGAGGGCGGCTTTTGCGATGACGGCGATCCGTGCACCGAGCTCGGCGTATGCAAGGCCGGCGCGTGCCAGCTAGGCCCGAAGGTCGATTGCTCCTTCCTCAACGACCTCTGCGCCATCGGCACCTGCGACCCGGTCGCCGGCTGCATCGCCGTCCCGCAAAACGACGGCGTCTTCTGCGACGACAAGCTCTTCTGCACGGTCGAGGACGTCTGCGTCGCCGGCCAGTGCGTCGGCGCGCCGAACCCGTGCACGCCGACGGCCGACCCTTGCAAGAACCCGCAGTGCGACGAGATCCAGGAGACCTGCGTGGCGATCGCCGGCAACGACGGCGCCGCGTGCGAAGACGGAAACGCCTGCACCGAGGGCGAGGTCTGCGCGGGCGGCGCGTGCGGCAGCGGCGCGCCCGTGCCTTCGGGCACCACGTGCAACGACAACAAGGCCTGCACCACGGGCGAGACGTGCGAGGCCGGCACCTGCGGCGGGGGCGCGCCCATCCTCGCGTGCGCCCCTGGCGACGGCTGCTGCCCTGCGGGTTGTGATCTCTCGACCGACGACGACTGCAAGCTGCTCAAGATCGGCGTGATGGGCGGGCCGTTCTACGTCGACGACCTGCGCGCCCACCTCGCGACGCAGCCCTTCATCGGCTCGGCCGTGGTGAACACCGATTGCTCGCTCTCGACGCTGCAGAAGTTCGACGTCGTGATCCTTCACGGCCAAATGAGCTGCTTCAGCCCCTCCACCCTCAACACGTACGTGCAGGGAGGCGGCGGCGTCATCGCCACGCCGTGGATGTACAGCAACTACGGCGACCTCGACGCCTTGCCCGTCACGGGCCAGCTCATCAACAGCTTCCAGAGTTACCCGCTCAAGGTCACCGTGACCGATCCGACCGACGTCCTTCTGCAAGGCGTCACGTTCCAGAACGGCGACTTCGTCGGCTGGGAGGAGATCCAGTTCACGCTCAAACCCGGCGCGAAGAGCTCGGTCGTATGGCTCGGCGACCTGAGCCGACACGCGGTCGCGAAGTGGCAGTACGGCAGCGGCCGCGTCGTGTATCTCGATTTTCATTACCTCACGTCCGATTGTTCGCTCGCTTCGGGCTACACGTGGGGCAAACAGCTCGCGTACAACGCCACGCTCTGGGCCGGAAAAGTCCTGTAACGCACGGACCATTCGGCGTATGCTCCGGGCTCCGGCGATGCCGCTGCCCCCCTTGCCACGCATCCTGCTCACGCAGGACCCGCACGCGGAATTGAGCTCGCCCGCCTTCCTGCGCGTCCAGCGCGTCATGCTCCGCGCCTCCTTCCCGGACGGCGAACAGAGCGAGCCCTTCTCGTACGATATCGTCGAGCGGGAGCGGCTCGACGCCGTGGTCATCGCCGCGCACTTCCGCGACGCGAAGGGCATCCGCCACGTCTACCTCCGCTCCTCGGTGCGCCCGCCCGTCGCGCTGCGGAGCCGCGTGGCCTCGCCCCTCCCCGAGCGCGACGACCTCGGCAACCTGTGGGAGCTGCCCGCGGGCCTCGTCGAGGTCGACGAGCGGAGCCCCGAAGGCCTGCTCCTTTGCGCCGCGCGCGAGCTTCAGGAAGAGCTCGGCTTCGAGGTCGACCCGCGCGCGCTCGCGCCGCTCGGCCCGTCTTCGTTTCCGGCGCCCGGCATGGTCGGCGAGCGGCACTTCTTCTTCCACGTCCCCGTGGATCCCTCGCGGCGCGCAGCGCCGACCGAGGACGGCTCCGTGCTCGAACGCAAGGCCACGATCGCCGCGCTCCCGCTCGACGAGGCGCTCGCGCTCGCGCGGAGCGGCCTCCTCGAGGATGAAAAGACCGAGCTCGCGCTCCGTCGCCTCGCGGAGCTCGACTCGTGAAGCGCGCCTCGTCCGCGCGACGCGCGAAGACGCACGCAGGCACGAACGGCGTCGCGGCGCGCAGCGCGCTCAAGCCCAAGGTCGCGCTCATCATCAAGCGCTCGGCCTACCGGGTGCAGGTCGAAGAGCGCAAGAACGGCCGCATCCAGCGCCTCCTCGCCGCGCACGATCCCACCGTCGCGCACCTGCGCGCCGCGCACGAGGAACACGAGGCCACCGTGCGCGAGGTGAGGACCGCGCTCGCCGTGCTCGGCGTGGAGATCGCGTTCGAGGGCAGCGTCGGCGACGCCTTCGACGCCCGCGGCCTCGATCTCGTCATCACCGTCGGCGGCGACGGCACGCTCCTCAGCGCCTCGCACTCCGTCGCGGATGTCCCCATCCTCGGCATCAACAGCGCGCCCGAGTACTCCGTCGGCTTCTTCTGCGGCGCGCGGCGCGGCGAGGCGGCCGTCGCCATCGGCCGCGCGCTCCGCGGCGAGCTCCGCCGCGCCGTGCTCACGCGCATGCAGGTCTGCGTGAACGGCCGTGTCGTCGCGGCGCGCGTCCTCAACGACGCGCTCTTCTGCCACGTCTCGCCCGCCGCCACCTCGCGCTACATCGTCCGGCTCGGCGACGAGGAGGAGGAGCAGAAGTCGAGCGGCTTCTGGATCGGCCCGGCGGCCGGCTCCACCGCCGCGCAGCGCTCCGCCGGTGGTCACGTGATTCCTTTGACCTCCAAACGATTGCAGCTCGTCGTCCGCGAGCCCTACACGCCGCACGGCGAGAAGTATCGGCTGCGCCACGCGATCATCCCGCCGGGAACGACGCTCGTCGTCCGCAGCAAGATGACGGACGCGAAGCTCTTCATCGACGGGCCGAACCGCACGATCGACGTCGGCGTCGGCGATCTGCTGGAGTTCACGCAGGCGAGCGAGGCCCTCACCGTGCTCGGCATCGCGCCCACGCGGCGCTGGGGCGTCGACCAGGACGAACCTGCGGCGCACGCCTCGCGCGGCGCCGCGCACCGCGACGACCACGCGCGCTGAGCTGACGAGCGGGGTTCGTCCGCGCGTGTCCTCCTCGCCGGAGGCCTGTCTCCCGGCCGTCCGGTGAAAAATTCGCCTCGCAACGACGCACGCCGCGTGCGCCCCCCGAGAGAGCCGGATCTACGCGGAGCCTTCGGGATCCGACGTTTTCGTGGTAGCCGGACCTCCCACCGCGCCGCGATCCTCCGCTCCGCGCCGCGAGGGTTCTCCCGGAAGATCGCGGGTTTCGCCGGAAAATCACGGCTGTTTTGGTCGCCCGTGCGGCCGCGCCAAGGCCCCCTTCCCCCCGCGCCCTCGGACGGGAGCGGCGCCGAATGGCCTGTTTTTGTCGCTCCGAACGACGATTTCCCGCTCGACCTAACGCGTTCCTTGTGGTTGTTTGGGCCGCGAGAGGGCATTTACCTCGGAGGAAACACATCATGGCTGGCAAGAAGACGGAGACGAAGAAGGCGGCCTCGATCAGCAAGAGCGCGCTTCTCAACGCGATTGCGGAGGAGGCTGGGGGCGAGATCACGCGCAAGCAGGTCAAGCTCGTCCTCGACAACCTCTCGCAGATCGCCTACCGCGAGCTCAAGAAGGCCGGCATCTTCACTGTGCCCGGCTTCGCCAAGTTCCGCGTCGTGAAGAAGCCGGCCACGAAGGCGCGTGAGGGCGTCAACCCCTTCACGAAGCAGCCGATGACGTTCCCGGCGAAGCCGGCGAGCAAGACGGTCCGCGCCCGCCCGATCAAGGCGGTCAAGGACGCGATGGGCTGAGCCTTCGCTCCCGTTCGATGACGGACGGGGCACGGGTCGCGGAACGTCGGTCTTCGCGTGTGCGAAGCCGACGCGCGGCCCGTTTTCTTTTTTGTCCCGCGCCTACGCCGCCGGGCCCACGAGGCTGGCGAAGCGCGCGTACGCCCGATCTCGATCCGCGCGGATCTCCTGCGCCCGCGCGAGCAGCGCTTCGATCGGCTCGCCTGTGAGTTTCTTGAAGTTCAGCTCCGAACGGTCGACGGCGCTCGCCTCGAACTCCTCGATCGAGGTCGCGAACACCGTGCCGCCCTCGTGCATGCCTGCGGGGATGAACTGCACGAACGGGTCGGGCGCGCGGCGCAAGAGCCCGATGAGACGATGCGGCGCGTCGCGATCCCCGACGAGCGCGGGGTGAAACGCCGCCATCACCGGCGCCTCCGGGAAAAACCCTTGCAGCCGGGCAAGCAGCGTCGACGCGAACCGCTCGAACACGTTCGGCGCCGGCAGCGAGAGCGGGAAGACCACGTGCAGCACGTTGCTTTGCGCCGCGACGACGGCGTCTCGCGTCGCATCGAGATCGGGCTCGTGGTCGAGCATCACGCAGAACCTCCCGAACGCCACGTCCACATCCCGGACGAACGGACAGAGCGCGTACGCTTGCACGATCTCCGTCGCGTAACGCCGATGGACCCGCAGGACCTCGGCGGCGAACGCGGACGCTTCGGGGTGAGAGGCGAGCTTGCCCCGGACCATCGGCTCGAGCGCGGCCATCCTCGTGTACGTACCAAAGTTTTCCCGGGCCGCCGCGCGGTTTGCCCCGAGAGACCCCTCGCTCGCCGCGGCGCTTGGTGGCCAGACCAACATTCCCTCGCGCGAAAGCCTGCGTTTTCCGGCGTCCTCACAGGATTTGCGTCCACGTGGAGACTTCCCGTGTGGTTCCGCTCGGCTTATGCAGAGGAGCCGTGGTACTTATGCCGCCGCTGCGGCGGGTGTGGTGAAAGGAGGACGCGTGCAGGAATCGGCCAAGCTCACGCTGAAGAAAGACGGACAGGAGCAGACGATCGAGCTTCCGATCGTGACCGGGACGGAGAACGAGAAGGGCATCGACATCTCGACGCTCCGCGCAAAGACCGGCTACGTGGTGCTCGACCCGGCGTTCGTGAACACCGCGTCCACGTCGAGCTCGATCTGTTTCATCGACGGGGAGCAGGGCATCCTGCGGTATCGGGGCATCCCGATCGAGCAGCTCGGTGAAAAGTCGACGTTCGTGGAGGTCGCCTACCTCCTGATTTACGGGCATCTCCCGAGCCGCGCGGAGCTCGTGCGTTTCTCCACGCTCCTCACGCGGCACTCGTTGATCCACGAGGACATGAAGCACTTCTACGAGGGTTACCCCTCGACGGCGCACCCGATGGCGATCCTGTCATCGATGGTGTGTTCGCTCTCGAGCTTCTATCCCGAGGCGATCAACGCGGACAACCGCGAGCAGGTCGACATCACGATCGCGCGGCTCCTCTCGAAGGTCCGCACGATCGCGTCCTTCTCGTACAAGAAGTCGATCGGCCAGCCCTTCGTCTACCCGCAGAACTCGCTCTCGTACTGCGCGAACTTCCTCAACATGATGTTCTCGGTCCCGGCGGAGCCGTACGAGATCGACGAGGACATCGTGAAGGTGCTGAACCTCCTGCTCATCCTGCACGCCGACCACGAACAGAACTGTTCGACGTCGACGGTGCGGCTCGTGGGCAGCGCGAAGGCGAACCTCTTCGCCTCGATCGCGGCGGGCATCTGTGCCCTCTGGGGCCCGCTTCACGGCGGCGCCAACCAGGAGGTCGTCGAGATGCTCGAAGAGATCCGCAAGGACGGCGGCGACGTCTCGAAGTTCGTCAAGCTCGCGAAGGACAAGACCTCGAACTTCCGCCTCATGGGCTTCGGCCACCGGGTCTACAAGAACTACGACCCGCGCGCGAAGCTCATCAAGGTCGCGGCGGACAAGGTCCTCGCCAAGCTCGGCATCAAGGACCCGCTGCTCGACATCGCGCGCAAGCTCGAAGAGGCGGCGCTCAGCGACCCGTACTTCGTGGAGCGCAAGCTCTATCCGAACGTCGACTTCTACAGCGGCATCATCTACCGGGCGCTCGGCTTCCCCACGAACATGTTCACCGTCATGTTCGCGCTCGGCCGCCTGCCCGGCTGGATCGCGCACTGGAAAGAGCAGAACGAGAACGCGTCGACGAAGATCGGCCGACCGCGCCAGATCTACACCGGCGAGGTCGAGCGCAACTACACGCCGATCGAAGAGCGCAGCTAACGCGCTTGCCGCCTCGGGCCTGCGTGGGGGGAGGGCCGCCTCCCCCCGCGCGCCCTTCCCTCCCCCTCCCCGGTTCCTCGCGAACGCTAGTTGATGATCGAGCTGCCGAAGCTCGGCACCGGTTCATCCATCCGATCGATCGCGCCCTTCAGCCCTGCCCACGCGTTGCGGAGGGCGTCGGCCGACATGCGCACCGTCACGCCGTTCTGAAGCATGGTGACGTGGACCGTGCCGCACGTGCACCGCGTCACGCGGACAGCGCTGTTCGACGCGAGCTCGGTGTGCTCTCCGCACTGCTTGTTGCCAGCCATCGACGAAAATCCTCCGTGCGGCGACCATAGCAGCAAGGCGCCCTGCGCGCGCCTCCCAGCGCATGCCTCCCACGGAAAGGGCGGGCGCGGGGACCGCCGCGCCTGGATGGCCGACGACTTGCTTTCGTGTAGCGTCCCTAGCGTCCCCTTTTTCTCACCCCCGGGGAGGAAACCTATGTCCGCTTTCCGATCTCTCGTGTTGCTCGCGCTTGCCGCGCCCCTCTTCTTCGCTTGCTCCAGCGAGCCCAATCCCCCCCCGACACCGGAGGCAGACCCGGCACATATCGACCCACCTCCGCAGGGTCAGGGGTTCCAGATCGAGACCAACCTCTTCGAGGTCCCGGCCGGCGTCGAGAAGCAGGACTGTTACTTCTTCAAGGTGCGTGACCTGGCGGCTGCGAACGGCCTCGATCCGGAGAGCCCCGTCTACGTCAACCGCGTGCAGATCGCGCAGAAAGACGGCTCGCACCACATGAACGTCTTCCGCGTCCGGTCGATCGTGGGCCTCGATCCCGCGAAGGGCGCGGTCCAGGAGGGCACGGACAACGTCGGCGAGTGCTTCAAGAGCGCGAACTGGGCGGACTGGCCGCTCGTCGCGAACTCGCAGATCGACGGCAAGCTCGACTGGTCCTTCCCCGAGGGCGTCGCCAACGAGTTCATGCCCGACGAGTGGCTCATGCTCCAGACGCACTACGTCAACGCCTCGACCCAGGGCACGCCCTCGGGCGAGGGCAAGGTCAACGTGAACTTCTGGACGATCCCCAAGGAGAAGGTGACGGCGCAGCTCGGTACGCTCTTCGCGACCAAGCAGTCGATCCGCGTCTGTGCCTCGAACCCGACGCCCTCCTTCGACGGCTCCTGCCAGTTCAAAAGCGACAAGCCCGTCCACATCATCGGCGCGAACGGCCACTTCCACAGCCGCGGCAAGCAGTTCGACATGTTCGCGTGGGACGGCGTGAGCGGCGAACAGCCGCCGATGGATAAGCGCTTCTACTCGTCGCAGGCCTGGGACGAGCCGCCGATGCTCACGTCCCCCGAGCTCGACCTCGAGGTCCCCGCGAACAGCGGCGTGTTCTACACGTGCTCGTACCAGTGGCAGATGCCCGAGGCCTCGCTCGGCTGCGACGGCTTGAACGCGCTCGACAAGCAGGGCGCGAACGACTGTTGCTACACGTTCGGCCCGATCGTCGAGGCCAACGAGCACTGCAACATCTTCGTCTACTACTACCCGAAGGCCGACGACATCAACTGCTTCTAGCCGTGGACAAACGCTGTCTCGCCCTCGCGTTCTTGCTCGCTGCTTGCAGCTCTCCCGTGCCGCCGCCGTCGGAGAAGGACGCCGGCATCATCATCGGGGGCTGCAAGCTCGCGTATCTCGGCGACCCTTCGGCCGAGCCGATCATGGAGGTGATCGCGCTCGGCCCCGAGGGCGAGATCCAGTCGGTCAGTGATGGATCGAGCGTCTCCTTGATCTTCCCGCCGCAGGGCGGCCGTGTCGTCTTCGCCGGCGTGCGGGCGACGAACGTCGACCCGTGCGCCGTCCGCATCGCGGGCGCCCTGCGCGACCCGGTGACGAAGCAAGTTCGTCTAGACAATCGCACCGTCAACCTCGCGCCCACGGACGACGGCTACGGCCGCAGCGCGCCGACGGACATCTCCTCGTTCTCGAACATCGCGGCGTGTCCGAACCAGTGGGCCGAGGACGACCTCTTCGACAAACCCTACGAGCTCACGGTCTCGCTCACGGATCGCGACGGGAAGAAGGTCACGAAGATCATGACCGTCACCCCGCGCTGCGATGAACCCGGGCGCGAGGCCGAGTGCCTCTGCATGTGCGCGGGCGACTACATCCTCGGCATGCAGTGTGATCCCGACGCCGGCCCGTCCGATCCGGACCTCGACGCCGGCGCGGACGGGGCCGCGGATGCCTCTGGAGGATCGCCGTGAAGCGCCTTCGCCTCCCGCTTGTGCTCACGCTCGGCGCGCTCGCGGCCGGCTGCTCCGATCCGCCCCCGGACCCGCCGCCTTCCTCGGAGACGCCCGCTTGGCAAGTCACGCTCGACGGGGGCGACCTCGACCGTGCGGTGCTCAGCGTGTGGGGCAGCGGCCCGAAGGACGTCTTCGCCGTCGGCGGCCCGCTCGGCAACGGCAAGGAGTCGCTCGTCGTCCACTTCGACGGCGATGCCTTCCGCGAGCTTTCTCCCGGCGGCGACCAGACGTACTGGTGGGTGTCCGGCTCGGGCCCGGACGACGTCTGGATGGTCGGCGAAGAGGGCCGCATCACCCACTGGGACGGCTCGACCTTCACGGAGCACGTTTCCGGCACCACGGCGACGCTGTGGGGCGTCTGGGCGGCCGGCAAGGCCGACGCCTGGGCCGTCGGCGGCACGCCCGAGGGCGGCGCCGGCGCGCCGAACGACGTGGTCCTGCACTGGGACGGGAGCACCTGGACGCCCGTGACCTTGCCCGGCATGCCGCTCGGGCGGGCGCACTACAAGGTCTGGGGCACGAGCTCTGACGACCTCTACGTGGTCGGCGAGTACGGCACGATCTGGCATAAGAAAGGCGCAGCGTGGACCCTCGAATCGGATCCGCCGCTCGCGTCTGGCACACTCTTCACGGTGAACGGCTGCGGCCCGAACGAGGTCTACGCCGTCGGCACGTTCGACGTCCTCCGCTCGGACGGCGCCTCCTGGCAAAAGCTCGACGTCGCGCTCACGAATGGCGTGAACGGCGTGGCTTGCAACGCGCCCGGCGAGGTGGTCGTCGTGGGCTTCGGCGGCTCGAAGCAGCGCCTCGGCGCGGGCACGTGGGTGGACGAGTTCGACGTGCCACCCTATGCCGATCTGCACGCGGCCTGGGCCGATGGCACTGGCACGTACTGGGCCGTCGGCGGGAACTTCGTGACGAGCAGCATGCCGGGCGCGGCACGTGAAGGCATCGTGGCGCGGTACGGCCCGGGCAGGATCGCGGATCGCATCACGCCGTGAACGCGACCTGGTCGGACGTGCGACCACCGCTATGACAGCGCCGCCCGACGCGGCGTGAACGACGACGCTCGACCGTTTCGAAATCCTCGGTGGATCGTCGAACGCAGGACGTACCCTCGCGGGTGGTCGTCCCCTTGCACTCGGGGGCGCCGCGATCGAGGGACCCCTCGTCCACACAGGAGAACGAACTCATGCGTACTTCCCTTGCCCCGATCTTCGCCGCCGCCGCGCTCGCCGCCGCCACGACCTTCGGCTTTGCTTCGTCGGCCGACGCCAAGACCATCAGCGCTTGCGGCGGCATCGAGCTCGCCGCGAACGCCAAATGCGAGATGCGCGTCGAGGGCGGATGTGTCGCCGCCTGCCAGCCTTTGAACTTCCAGGTCCAGTGCGCCGCCGACCTCTACGTCGGCTGCAGCGGCCAGTGCAACGCGCAGATCGAAGCCTCGTGCACCGCAAGCTGCTCGGCGAGCTGCGAGGCGGAGTGCAACGTCGACCCCGGCAGCTTCGAGTGCGGCGCTTCCTGCCGCGCCGACTGCGGCGCGAGCTGCAACGGCGCCTGCGCCGCCGATCCGGACAGCGCTCGGTGCCGCGCCTCCTGCGAGGCCACGTGTGGCGGCGAGTGTGACGCGCGCTGCGAGGCCACGCCGCCCAGCGCGGACTGCAAGGCGCAGTGCTCCTCGTGTTGCTCCGGCTCCTGCGACGCGCAGGCCAACATCGACTGCCAGGTCGACTGCCAGGCCAAGGGCTTCATCAACTGCGAGACCAAGCTCCAGGGCGGCTGCGAGGTCGCCTGCACGAAGCCCGACGGCGCGCTCTTCTGCGACGGCCAGTACGTCGACGTCGGCGAGCAGATCGACCAGTGCGTCGCGCAGCTCGAGAGCCTGCTCGAGATCAAGGTCGAGGGCTACGCGCGCGGCGACGCGCAGTGCAACGGCGGTCGCTGCACCGCCACGGGCGAGGCGGGCGTCTCCTGCGCCCAGAGCCCCGGCAACACGTCGGGCAGCGCGGCCGGCATCCTTGGCGCCCTCGCGGCCTTTGGCCTCGCGCTCGGCCGCCGCAAGAACCAGAAGAAGTAGTCGCTGGCTTCGGGGGGGCGTGCGCTAGAGTCCCCCCGCCGATGCCCGCGCGACCGAGACTTTTCCTCCTCGCGGCGGCGCTCGTCTCGGCCTGCGTCGCACAGACGCCCGCGCCGCGTGACGACGCCGCGCCCCCTCCCCCCGCCGCGACGGCCGCTGCCCCGACCGCCTCCACGACCGCGCCCGTGGCCGTCGTCCCCGCGACGTCGGCCTCCGCGAGCGCGCCTGCGCCCGCGCCCGACCCTTACCCGGCTCCACCGCCGCCCGATCCGCCCGTCGCCCTTCGACCGGGCGGCAAGCGCGCCGTGCAGGGCGAGGCCGGCCTCGTCACCTCCGTCGAGAAAAACGCCACGCGCATCGGCGCGACCGTCCTGCGCCGCGGCGGCAACGCCGTCGACGCTGCGGTGGCCGTCGCCTACGCGCTCGCCGTCACGCATCCCTCGGCCGGAAACATCGGCGGCGGCGGCGTGATGATGATCCGCCTGAAGAGCGGCGAGACCCACTTCGTCGACTTCCGCGAGACCGCGCCCGCGGCCGGCGCCACAACCGAAAAAGTGCTCGCGATGCTCGATCACGACGGCGGCATCGGCCTCCGCTCGGCGGGCGTACCGGGCACCGTCGCAGGTTTGTCCCTCGCGCTCGAACGTTTCGGCACGCGCCCGCTCGCCGAGCTCCTCGCGCCCGCCATCGAGCTCGCGAAAAAAGGACACGCGCTCGGCCCGCGGCAAGCGCTCACGCTCGCGTGGGCCTGGAACAAACTCGAGCACGACCCTGCCGCCCGCGCGATCTGGGGCAAAGGCAAGAAGCCGCTCGCCGAAGGCGAACGCGTGCGCCAGCCCGACCTCGCGCGCACGCTCGAGTCGATCGCGAAGGAAGGCCCGCGCGCCTTCTACGAAGGATTTTTCGCGCGCACGATCGATGAATGGATGAAGAAGGGCGGCGGGTACGTGACGGCCAAGGACATGGCCGACTACCGCGCGAAGCTGCGCGCGCCGCTGCGCTTCTCGTACCGCGGTTTCTCCGTGGAGACCGCGCCTCCGCCGTCGATGGGCGGCGTCGCGTTCGCACAGATCATGCTCTCGCTCGAACGCGCGCGGGCGTACGAGCAGAAGCCGGGCTCGGCCGACGCGCTGCACCTCTTCGTCGAGGCTGCGCGGCGCGCCTACGCCGATCGCCGCCTCGTCGCGGCCGATCCGGACTTCGGGCCGAAGGACCTCGACACGAAGCTCCAGGCGCTCCTCTCCGGCGCGCACCTCGTGACGCGCAAGCCCGCGATCGACCCGGCCCGCGCCACCCCCTCGGCCACGCTCGCGGCGGCGATGCCCGAGGCCGTGCAGGAGTCGCCCGAGACCACGCACTTCTCGATCGTCGACGCCGAGGGCAACGCCGTCGCTTGCACCTACACGCTCTCGGCCGGGTTCGGCGCGAAGGTCGTCGTGCCCGGCACCGGTGTCCTGCTCGGCAACGCGCTCGGCGGCTTCTCGAAGGACGGGCCGAACGTCGTCGCGCCGGGCAAACGCATGGCGACCTCGATGTCGCCGACCCTCGTCACGCAAGGCGGACGCCTCGCGCTCGTGCTCGGCTCGCCGGGCGGCGACACGATCCCGAACACCGTGGCGCAGGTGTTCCGCAATCTCGTCGACTGGGGCATGACGATCGACGAGGCCATCACGAGCGGCCGCCTCCACCACCAGTTCCAGCCGGACAAACTGCGCGTGGAGAAGCAACGCCCGCCGTCGCGGGAGGTGCTCGCCGAGCTCGCGCGGCGCGGCCACACGATCGAGCAAAGCAACCTCACGCAGGGCGACGCGAACGACATCCTCGTCGACCCGCAGACGGGCACTGCCTACGGCTTCGCCGATCCCCGCGAGGGAGGCACGGCCGAGGGGGTCTCCCGGGCCGAGGTGGAAAAGGCGAAGAGCGCCCGTCCCTAGCGAAGACGCGGATCGTATTGGTCGACGCCCGGGTCGTCCTCGTCGCGCTTCGGGCGGACGATCACGACGGGACAGGGCGCATTGCGCGCGATTCGATCGGCGAGCGGGCCGCCGAAGAGGCGTTCGAGCCGGCTCGGCGGGTGGCTCGCCACGACGATGAGATCGGCGCCTATCTCGTGCGCCAGGTTCACGATGGCCTTGTCCGGCCGTCCGTCCCGATAATGCATGGCCATCAGCCGCGCTTGCCCGCCCGCGGATCGATGTTCGAGCACCTTCAAAGGCGGCAGCTTTGCCTCGCTCGCGTGGGAGGTCGACACCCGCGGCGTGGCCACGTCCTTGATGCGCGGCGCCATGCCACGCGCCCCGATCACCACGGCGTGAATCTCGGTCTCTTCGCCCCGCAGCTCCGCCAGATCGAACGCGAACCGCCAGGCCCGGCCGCCGGGCTCCGAGAGGTCGAGCCCCACGAGCACGATGTATGGGTCCTTTTTTCGCTCCGCCGGCGGCGTGATCCTGCGGACGGCCGAATCCGGCGGGAGAACCGGAACGGCGCGCAGCCTCGGCTGCGTCGTTTCTTCGGTGTCCTGGGCGGGCGAATCGGGGCCGGGCTCTACCGTGGACGGAGCTAATGCGACCATTGCCAGCGAATGTTTGGATCGCGTCGCGTGGTCGCAAGCCCCTTCGCTGCTTCTTCGAGCGGAAGCATTTCGAAGCGGGCGCGTCGTGTGCCCGGACGGGCTCGGCCGCCGGGGGCGGGCTCGGGCGGACTCAACGCGGGAATGCGGCCGGTCAGACCGAGCCCGACCGTAACGTTCGGCCGCTCCCCGGCCTCTCCCTCCCGCTCAGAACACCCCGCGCACCATGACCGAGCTCGGCCCAATGAAAACCTCGGGCACGTACGTCACCTCGGGCTTGCGCGGGATCTTCTGGTTGCCGATGACGCCCATCGCGATCCCGCCCCCGAACACCAATACGCCGAGGCCCGTGAAACCCCACGCGCCCGGCGCGCCGTCCGAGCTTCCGACCGCGACGAGCCCGCCGATCGTCATGAAACCACCGGTAATGCCAAGGAGGATGCCGCCGACGAGCATACCCGTGCTGCGGCGAACCGTGGTGCTCCGGTATTTAGGTTTGTCCCCCTGATTCGGCGTCGGCTGCGCCTGCGCGATCTGCTCGGGCGTCGGCGGCGGCACGTCCGTCGCGTCGAGCGTGACCTCGTCCGTGCCTTTTTCCTTCGATTCGACGCTCGCCTCTTTGAGCACGTCCTTGCCACGCCGGAGCGTCACCACGTGTTTGCCCGGGTCAACGGGCAGCGGCACGCCGAACGAGGCCGGTTCGAGCTTGATCTCGTCGCGATACACGCCGAGCCCCTCGACGCTGCCCTTCACCTGCACCGTCAATTGCGGCAGACGCGGATCGAGCGCTTTTTGCCGGCGCGCGGCGAGCTCGGCCCGGGGCGCATCTCCCTCGCGCTTGGCCTGGTCCCGCGCCTCGCCCCACGCGCCCCAGGCGCTCGCGATCCGACCTTGTTTTTCGAGACAATCCGCCCAATTCAGCTTCGTGCCGACGGCCGGATCGAGCTTGTAGCTCGCCTCGAATTTGGGGCAGGCCTCGTCGTAGTTTTTCTTCTCCATCAGGCCCTTGGCCACGCGAAACAGGGCCTCGGCCGCAGCCGGATCATTGGCGAGCGCCGGAGCCTGCGCCAGCAAGAGCGCCGCGCCGAGGAGCGCGGGGGCGACGAATCGGAAAACGCGCCGCGGCTCGAATTCAGCGGCGACCGGACATGAGTTCGTCATCGTTCGGTTTCTTTTTGTTGGTTGCAGGCGGAGGCGGCGGCTTCGTGCGGCCCGAAGGGGGATTGGGCGTGGGCGCGGCGGGCTTCGCGGAGGCAGCGGGCGGCGTGGCCGCGGGTTCGACCGAGGCCGCCGCGGCGGGCTCGACGTTCACCGGCGGATCGGCGGCCACGGGGGCCTTGGGCGTCAACGTGGGCAAGGGCAAGGGCGCGGCCTCGGTGGCTGCGGCCGCCTGGAGTTTCGGATCCTCGGCGCCGCCCCTCGCGCCGAAGATCACGGCCGCGCCGACGATCCCGAGCAGCACAATGGCGATCGCCGCGAAGATCGGGGCCTTGCTGCTGCCCGAGGGATTCGGCGTCGAGCCCGTTTGCACGAGCGGAACGGCCGTCGAGGAGGCGAGCACGGTCGCGCCCATGGCCGTCTGCGGCGAGATGCCTCCTCCGCCCATCGGGGTCAGGGCCCTCGGGTTCTGCGGCTGCGGCGTACTCGCGAAGGCGGGCCGCGCGGTCGCATCCCTCTGCGCCATCGGCATCGGCGCGCCGGCGACCGTGTTCGTCGGCGCCCCCTCGCCGGCGTGCGCCTTCTGCAGGATCTCCGTCACTTCGAGCACGAGCGCGGGCCCCTCGACGATCCCGAGCGCCGCGGCCAGCTCCGTGATCGCCTCGCCGGCCGTGCGGAAGCGCAGCGAGGCGTCGCGGCTGCAGCAGCGCAAGAACCACGCGTCGAACCTGGGGCCGAAGGGGCTGCCTTTTTGCGAGGGCGGCGGGATCGGATCGACCACGATTTGCACGACGAGGTCGCTGATCGTCTCGGCTTGCCAGTAATCGAAGCCGAGGAGGAGCCGCGCGGCGATGAGGCCGATCGCCCACACGTCCGTAGAGGGTCCAATGAGCTGCGCCTGGGCCCGCGCCTGCTCGGGCGCCATGTAGAGCGGCGTGCCGAAGACGGCGCCGGTCTTCGTCTTCGAGTGCGCGCCCATCGAGCTCGCCGCGCCGCCCGTGAGCTTCGCGATGCCGAAGTCGAGCAGCTTCACGCACGGCGTGCCGTCCTCGCGGACCGTGAGGAAGATGTTCTCCGGCTTGAGATCGCGGTGCACGATGCCGATCCCGTGGGCCTTGTCGAGCGCGCGCGCGGCCTGCCGCAGGTAGAGCACGACCTCCTTCGGGTGCAGCCTTTGACGCGCCTCCGCCTCGCCGGCGAGGTCTCGCCCGCGCAAAAACTCCATCACGAGGAACGGCGCGCCGTTGAGCTCCGGCGCGACGTCGGCGTCGGTCACGCGCACGATGTGGTCGCTGTCGATGCGCGCCGGCGCGCGCGCCTCGGTGCGGAACCGCTCGATCGTGCTCGGATCGGAGAGCGTCTCGTTGTGCAGCACCTTCAGCGCGAGGCGCTCGTCGGTGTGGACGTGCTGCGCGAGGTATACGGCCCCCACGCCGCCCTCGCCGAGCTGCTTGACGATGCGGTAGCGGCCGGCGATCACGAGGCCGGGATGGAGTTTCTCGGTGCTCATGGAGCGAGGGCCCCCCGAAAAGTACGAGCCGAGCCTAGCACGGCCCGGCCGAGCCCGTCGCCTTTCCTGCCGCGCCGCTCGGGCCCGGCCCGCTTGACGGCGCGCGCGACTTCTCCCAGCTTTCGCGGCGAATGATCCCGCGATACACCCCGCCCGCGTTCGCCGCGCTCTGGTCGTCCGAGACTCGTTATGCCGTGTGGCTCGACGTCGAGCTCGCCGCCTGCGAGGCGATGGAAGCCGAAGGCCTCGTGCCCGCCGGCGTGGCCCGAGCGCTTCGCGCCAAAGACCTGAAGCTCGACCCGGCGCGCATCGAGGAGATCGAGCGCACGGTCAAGCACGACGTCATCGCGTTCCTCACGCACGTCGAAGAGCTCGCTGGGCCCGACGCGCGGTGGCTCCACCGCGGGATGACGTCGAGCGACGTGCTCGACACGAGCCTCGCCGTCCTCCTCGTCCGCGCCGCCGATCTCCTGCTCGAACGGCTCGACGGCCTCGTCGTCGCGTTCTCGCGCCGCGCCGACGAGCATCGCCGCACGCCCATGATCGGCCGCAGCCACGGCATCCACGCCGAGCCCGTCACCTTCGGCCTCGCGCTCGCGGGCCACCTCGCCGAGATGAAGCGCGGCCGCGCGCGCCTGCGCGAGGCGCGCACCGAGATCGCCGTCGGCACGATCTCCGGCGCGGTCGGCACCTACGCGCACCTCTCGCCGAAGATCGAAGCCCAGGCCCTCGCCGCGCTCGGCTTGCGCCCCGAGACCGTCGCGACACAGGTCGTCCCGCGGGATCGTCACGCCGCGTTCTTCAACGCGCTCGCGCTCGTCGCCGCGGGCATCGAGCGGTTCGCGACGAACGTCCGGCACTGGCAACGCACCGAGGTCGCCGAGGCCGAGGAAGCCTTCACGAAGGGGCAAAAAGGCTCCTCCGCGATGCCCCACAAGCGCAACCCCATCCTCAGCGAGAACCTCTGCGGCCTCGCCCGCATCGTGCGCGCCGCGGTGATCCCCGCGCTCGAAGACGTCGTCCTCTGGCACGAGCGCGACATCTCGCACTCCTCGGTCGAGCGCATGATCGTGCCCGACACGACGACCACGCTCGGCTTCATGCTGGAGCGCACGACCTCGCTCGTCGAAGGCCTCGTCGTGCGCGAGGACAACCTCCGGAAGAACCTCGACCTCACGGGCGGGCTCTTCTTCAGCGAGGCCGTGCTCCTCGCGCTCGTCTCGTACGGGCTCCCGCGGCAAGAGGCGTACGTGCTCGTGCAGCGCAACGCGATGAAGGCGCTCGCCGGCGAGGGCAGCTTCCGCGACCTCCTCGCGGCCGATCCGGACGTGAACGCGCGCCTCTCCCAGGCCGAGATCGATCGATGCTTCGACCTCGACCACGCGCTCTCGCACGTCTCCGGCATCGTCGACCGCGCGATCGCGGCGCCCTGATCCCGGGGACGCGCGTTACCGATACGGCGATCCCATCCCGACCCGTAGATCACACTGAAACAGCTCGTAATGCACGGTCACGGCGAGTGCCCGTCCCGC
Organism: Polyangium sorediatum; assembly: GCF_029946465.1. Taxonomy (NCBI): domain Bacteria; kingdom Pseudomonadati; phylum Myxococcota; order Polyangiales; family Polyangiaceae; genus Polyangium; species Polyangium sorediatum. The sequence continues at coordinate 33,549 of NZ_JARZHI010000017.1, read as the reverse complement.
CGCGAAGTGCACGTACACGCCGGGCCACGAGCTCGCCCAGGCCTCGTCGAGCGTGTGCACCACGAGCGTCACGGCCGGAAACCCGGCGCGCCGATCGAACCGCACGCACACGAGCGCCTCGGCGCCGGCCACGAGCCATTCGAGGCACCCGCGCGCCTCCCGCGGCGAGAGCCGATCCTGACGGAGCCATTTTTCAAAGTCGACGGGCCCGCCCTTCCCTTCGAGCGCCTGCCGAAAGGCAACACTCCGGTCTGGCTCGACGAACTCTTCGGCGAGGCGCGCCGCGTGCGCCTCGGTGGCCCGTGACCCGAGCGTGCGCAGATCGACCCGGAGGGCACGCAGGCGCGCGAGTTGCTCCCGGAACGTATCGCGGAGGAAGCGTTCGTCGGGACGCACGCGGGCGCTCCTCAGGCATCCATCTTCTTGTAGTGATCGTGCCAGCGCTGGATCTCGTCCAGCACCGCCTTCCCCACGCGCGTCGGCTTTCCGTTCCCGAGGACCACCTCCGCGCCCTCGGCGTTGATCTGCCGGATGCGCGCGAATCGCTCGGAAAAACCGGGCGCCTTCGCGAGCGGGTGGCCCGCCTCGATCATGCGCTCGTAGAGCCGCGCGACGGGCAAAAAGGCATGGACCGCGAGCAAGACGCCGTGGAGCGGCCGCGGATCGGGCCGCACGGGTGAGGTGTAGAGCGGGGAGAAGGCATTTTCGAGGACGGGATCGATCTCGAAGAGCGCGTTGATCTTGTTGTGCGAAAATTCGTGAATGATGGCCTCCGCCATCGTCATGAGGCTCGGGTGCAGGGACATGTAGATCGTCCCGATCGCCTCCTGGTACGACGCGGAGAGGTGCTTTTCGGCGTGGTATCCGACAGGCACGATATGCTGCACGAAGAGCTCGATCTCGCCCCGCAGGTCCGGCAGGTGCTCCTGCACGAGGCCGAGCGCGTCGGCGAGCGACCGCGTCCATTCCGACACGTCCTTCCCGCCGAGGTCGATCGCATTGCCCTCCTTGTCGGGATGCGCCTCGACCATGGCGAGCGGATTCGTGTCGGCGAGCGCGAGCACCGTGCTCCCGTCGATCGAAAAAAACGGCCGCGACACGGTCAAGCCGGCGCGCGTCTCGGAATACCCGGGCGGCGCGGCCTCCAGCGCCTGAAGGCTCAGCGTCTTGACGCCGTCCGCGCGCTCGACGACGATCTTTCCCTCGTTCTCGAACACGACGGCGCGCGTGTCCTCGGGCAAACCAATCGAAATGCCCGCCGTGGTGGAGACGAGCTGCTTCGGAGGCGCTTTCTGCCGAATGGCCCGCGGGAGCGCGGAGGCGCGCGCGAGGTGCAATAGAAACACCCCCACGAGCTCGCGCACCCACGCCTCGGAATCGACGCGCGGGGCGCGCAGACATCGGACGAGCGTCCCCATGGCCGTGCGCCGCAGAACGCTCGGGAGCGCGCCCACGTTTTTCCGAGCGACCTCGCGCACGAGCGCCTGGAAGACCACGAGATCGGCGCGCGCCTCGGGCGAGAGCGCGAGCCCCTGTCCGACGCCGAGCAGCTCGGGCACGAGGCGACCGAGCGCGCGTGAGAGGACGCCTTTGGCCGTCTCCGAGCCTGGCGCGGGGATCGTGAGATCCGCGGGTGGATCGAGCGGGCGCGTGGCGAGGGCGGGAGGCACGGCGCCATTGTGGGCGAGGAGAGTGCGAGGCGACAAGCGAGAAGGCATGCGGCGCGCCGCTTCATTCCGCGGCGGCGGCGTGGTACGCAGAAGCGTATGGCCGGCTGGTCCATCGGGAAACATCGCCTGGAGGTGACGGTGGACGTCCGCGCCCCTTTCCTGACGATCCTCCTCGACGAGGAGAAGATGCACGAACAGCTGATCCCGACGCATCTGCTCGGCGATTACCCGCTCGTGGTCGGCAAGCGCGAGGTCCTGCTGAAGCGCGTGCGCAACCTCGACGTCGCGCAGAGCGAGGTCTGGATCGACGGCGTGAAGGTGCCGCCCTCGGCGGACCCGATCCCGCGGCACAAGCCGCCGATGGACGGCGAGTGCGAGGTGCACCCGGGCGGCACGGGGGGCTATCGGGAGCTGGGGGCCCTGCCCGTGGCGAAGCTCGCCTGCGGCGTCTGCCGCGTCGGGCTCTGCAATACGTGCGTTGCCGTGGACGGCGTACGCTGCGCGTCGTGTTTCGAGCAGGCGACGACGGAGATGGTGAGGGAAGAACGCGAATGGCGCACCCATGGCCCGCTGATCGGCGTGGCGCTCGGCGCGCTCGTGTTCATCTTCGGGCTCGTGTTCGAGATTCCGCGCATGGCGGGCATCGGCCTCGCGGCGATCGTCCTCGTGGGCATCAACGTGGGCATCAGGTACGTGAAGGAACGACGCGAAGCCAAAAACCAGCCCTCCCCTTGATTCCGCGCCCCGCCCCGCGTACGCACGTCCCGCTCTGCAATCCGCGGGAGGAAGCATGCGCTACAAGCTCTTGGGTCGTACGGGGATCAAGGTGTCGGAGCTGTGCCTGGGCACGATGAGCTTCGGCGACAGGTGGGGGTTCGGGGCGGACGAGGCGACGAGCATCGAGGTCGCCGCGGCCTACGCCGAGGCCGGGGGGAATTTTCTCGACACGGCGAACAAGTATCACGAGGGCCATACCGAGGAGATCTGCGGCAAGATCATCGCGGGAAACCGCGACCGCTGGGTGCTCGCGACGAAGTTCACCCTCACGACGGCGAACGGGGATCCGAACGCCTCGGGCAATTCGCGAAAAAACATGATCCAGGCGGTCCACAAGAGCCTCGGGCGGCTCGGGACCGATTACATCGATCTTCTGTGGGTCCACGCCTGGGATTTCACGACGGGCGTGGAGGAGGTCATGCGCGGCCTCGACGACCTCGTCCGCGCGGGCAAGGTCCTCTCGATCGGCATCTCGGACGCGCCTGCGTGGGTCGTCTCGCAAGCCAATACGGTGGCGACGCTCCGGGGGCTCTCGCCCTTCGCGGCGCTCCAGATCGAATACAGCCTGATCGAGCGCACGGTGGAGCGGGAGCTCATCCCGATGGCCGAGGCCTTCGGCATCACGGTGACGCCCTGGGCCCCGCTCGGCGGCGGCGTGCTCACGGGCAAGTATTCACGCGGCAGCGCGCCCGAGGACACGAAGCGCGCGGCGGGCAACGAGCAACGCCTCTCGCCGAAAAACCTCGCCATTGCGAAGACCGTGGACGCGATCGCGGACGAGCTCGGCAAGACCTCGGCGCAGGTCGCGACGAACTGGGTGCGTCAGCGCGGCGCGAACGTCGTGCCCATCGTGGGCGCGCGCAAGGCGTCGCAGATCAAGGACGTGATCGGCAGCCTCGATTTCACGCTCAATGACGACCAGCTCCGCCGCTTGCACGAGGTGAGCCGGATCGAGCTCGGCTTCCCGCACGATTTCCTGGGGAACCCCCGCATCCGCGGCATCGTCTACGGCGACCGCGCGAACGACATCGACCTGCCGTCGGCGACGCGCCTGCGCTGAATCTACGCGATCCCGAGCCGTTCCAGCAGCGCCGCCGGGAGCGACGTGAAATCCGCGGACGTCCAGTCGGCGCCCGCGTCGCGTAGCTCCTCGGCGGTCGCCGCGGTGGTGACCCCGACCGCGACCATCCCCGCCGCTTTCGCGGCGCGCACGCCATTCGCCGCATCCTCGAACACGACGCACGTGGCCGGCGCGACGCCGAGATCCTCCGCCGCGCGGAGGAAGATGTCGGGCGACGGTTTGCCCCGTGTCACCTCCTCGGCGCCCACCACGCGCTCGAAGCGCTCGCGGAGACGGAGCCCATCGAGCACGAGATCGCGGTTGCCCTGCGGAGCGGCCGTCGCGATCGCGAGCCGCACGCCGCGTTGCCGCAGCCGTTCGAGGAAAGCATCGGCCCCGCGGGTCAGTGCGAGGTGCGGGCGGTACGTGGCGCGGTAGAGCCCCTCCTTCTCCTCGGCCAGCCGCGCGAGCTCGTCCGGCGGCACCGCCCGCCCGAGCAGCTCGGGAAAGATCTCTTCATTCTTCTTTCCCGCGAATTCCCGCTGAAAACGCTCGGCCTTGGTCGGCACGCCGAGTCGCTCCGAGACGATCTCCCACGCGCGATTGTGGAAGGCCATGTTGTCGACGAGCGTGCCATCCATGTCGAAGATGGCCGCGCGGAGGACCTCGGTCATGCGTCACCCGCGGAGAGGAAGGTGGGGGGGCGCGGGCGTCTCTCAGCCCTGCGATTCGGGCAGCGCCGAGATCGGCGCGCGCTGCTTCTCCACGGACATGTCCGCCATGAAGATCGGCGGGCAATGCAGCGCGAGGATGTCCGGGTTCGGCGGCGCCGTCTGCTTCGCCATTCGCAGCGCCTCGTCCATCGTCCGCGCCGTCTCCCAGCCGAGGAGCTGCGGGATGTATTCGTTGTCCGCGCCGACGACGATCACCCGACCGAGGTGCTGCCGCCCCGCCTCGCCCCAGTACCACATGAAGAACGGGTGCGTCGGGTGATAGGCGTGGCCATACCGATACATCTCGATGTAGGCCGGGTTTTTCGCGAACTTCGGCTCCCACACCTTGTGCAGCTCCATCGCGTCGCGCGTCTCGGGCAGCACGCGGTGCACGAACTCGATGTACGGCGAATGGTGCTCGTTGTCGAAGAGGTCCGTGCACGGATGCATGATGATCATCGTGCCGCCCTTCTTCACCATCGGCGCATTGCGATACAGGTTGAAGAGATACCCGTTCGCCATCACCTGCACGAGCAGCGGGTTCAGGAACGAATTCACGTTGTACGGGCTGATGAACGGAATGCCCGTGATGAGAATGTCGCTCTGCCCCACGACCGGGACGCAGTATTGCTCGAAGCTCTTCCGGAGCGTGTGCTCGTGCACCGCCTCGGTCTCGCCGGCGAAGACGCCCGTCACGCCGAACGGCGACGGCACGCGCTGGAAGATCGCCTGGCGCGCGGGCTGCGGCATCTTGTCGAGGGTGAACCGGAGCGCCTGGAGCGCGTTTCGCTCGGTCCGCGAGAGGTCATCCTCGTTTTTCGCGAGGAACTCGAGCGGCGTATCGAACATCCGGTTGTTGATCGTCGTCTCGATCGTGAAGACGTTCAGCTTCTTGTTCGCGAGCCGGCCCATGCGCACGACGCTCGTATTGAGCGCCGACGATTTCGGGTCCATGTACGAATGGCATTGCCGCATCACGCGCGGGTTGTGGTGCGCGCGCAGGCTCCGGTACCCGCACAGGCCCACGGCGACCGATTTGTGGCCGCCGTCCATGGGAACGAGGTTCAGGTTCACGTAGATGATGAGGTCGCTCTCCACGGCGCGCCGGTTGAGCTCGACCTCCTCGCCCTCCTCGGTCGTGCCGAGGTATTTCATGTTGGCGAGGTTCTCGGCGTCGTGGTTGTAGAGCTTCTTCGGCCAGTACGCGTTGAAGATCTTGTCGCCGACGACGTGCCGGATCTCCCAGTCCTTCATGCGCCGGTGCACGCTCGTCGCGATGATGATCTCGACGTCGTCGACGCCGTAATCGGCGAGCAGGTCGAGCACGATCGTGAGCACGCGCTCGCGGATGTCCGGCCGCTTCATCGGCGGCAGCGGCAGCGAGATGTCGTCCATCGCGATCGTCACCTTCATCCCCGGCCGGAGCTTCGCGTAGAGCGGCTCGGAGTTGTACGGGTGGTTGATCGCGTACCGGATGGCCGCGTCCACGTCCTTCAAGGGCTTGAGCGGGGGCTTCGGGTAGACGACGCGGCTGCCCGTCGGCAGGTCGACCTCGACCAGCCGGTCGCCCGAGAAGAGGACGCGGGGTGCGCTGCGGCTGTCGATCGTCACGACACAGGGATGGCTCATGGCATTCTCGTATTCGGCGGCAATCCCGCCCGCTTCAGTCGACGTGGATGATGGGCCAGTGGTAGGCGTTCGCGAGCAGGGACAGCTTCCTGTCCGGGTTCACGGCGGCCGGATGGCCGACGATGCTGAGCATGGGGACGTCCGAGTAACTGTCGGAGTAAGCGAAGCACTCGTCGAGGTCGTGGCCACGGCCTTTCGCGTGATCACGAATGAGCCGCGACTTCTCGGGGCCCGCGACCACCGGGCGCAGGAGCTTGCCCGTCGCGAAGCGGTCCTTGATCTCCAGGCGGTTCGCAATGACGTCCGTCGCGCCGAGGTGCTCGGCGAGCAGGCGCATCAGGAAGTCGAGCGCGCCCGAGACGAGCACCACGTCGTGCCCCTTGTCGAGGCTCGTCTGCACGAGGTCCCGCGCGCCGGGGTAGATGTTGGGCTTGATCACGCGCTCGAACGTCTCGACCGCGAGCCCCACGAGCCGGTCCTCGCTCATCCCGCCGTAGGACGTGAAGAGCAGCTCGTTGAAGATGCGTCGGTCCCGCGTCTCCGCCCACGCCAGCCACGGAGCCTTCACCAGCGCCCCGCCGAGCTTCGCGAGGCTGTGCAGCGGCGTGTTCTGGTTCAGGACGTAATAGAGCGTGGGGTGGACGAGGTTCGTGCGGATCAGCGTGCCGTCCACGTCGAAGTAGCTCGCTGCCATTTGCGTCCCGGAATCACCTCTGCGAGGGCTTTCGTCAAGCACAAGGTGACGCGAAACGAGCTTCGCGCCGGAACTTCTCGGTCCGCTCGGCCCCGAGGCCGTGCTTTCGCGACCCAGACAGGAGCGTCATCCCACACGAGGGAGGCACTTGACAGGGAGGTCGAGTTGGCGGATGGCCGTTGCCCCGCGACCGTTCGTCCGCCTACACCGCGGGCCCGGCGAGCGCCTCGGCATAACGATCGTCCAATTCGATCCCGCCCTCGGCGGCGCCGCGATCCACCGGATTGATCCCGCAATACTGCACGCTCGCCAAATGCCGCCATCGGCCGGCGCGCTCGCTTTCGTCGGGCAGCACCGGCGTCGTGCAGGGAAAACAGCCGATCGTCCGAAACCCCATGGCGTGGAGCGGGTTCACGACCACGCCGGGATCGGCGGCGATGGCCCGGTCGAGCTCCTCGTTCGTCACGTGCGCGAGCGGGTGGACGCGCAACGCGCCCATCGCGAGGTCGAGCCCGAGGGGCCGCACCTTGCTGCGCGCCCCGCCCTCGCCCTGCCGCAGCGCCGAGACGAACGCGTCGTAGCGGCCCCGGATCGCGTGCAGCGGCGCCGTCTTGCGCAGGTCGCAGCAGCGCTCCTGGCCCTCCACCGAGAGGTAGAGCAGGCCCTCCTCGGCCGTCTGCGCGGCGAACGTACGCTCGGGCGAGAGCGTGATCACCCGGAGATTCCCGTGCGTCCGCGCGAGCTCGTCCCGCGTCCAGCGCGTCTGCTCGTGGAGCACGCCCGTGTCCACGAAGACCACGTCGAAGTCGAGCCCCGCCTGGTCGGCGAGCCGGCAGAGCCACGTCCCGGCGCGCTGCATGCTCGTCAGGATCGCGGCCCGCCGGCCGAACGTTTGGTGCACGAAACGCAGGACATCGAGCGGCGCGGCGCCGGCGAGGCGCCCGTTCAGGGCCTCGAGGCCCGCTTCGGTGACGCGCATGTCCCTCTAGGTAGCAGAGCGCGGCGCGCCTCGCCGGGCGAAGCCGTGCAGAACCCGGTTGCCTTTCCGGGCCCCGTCGCCTAGAGGATCGCCGGTTCGCATGCCCCCTTCTTCTCCCTCGCAAGGCCACGCGCCGGGGCGGCTCGTCGACGACCTCGGGCGGCGCCGCTTCCTCTTCGTCACGGGCAAAGGAGGCGTGGGCAAGACGACGTTCGCCGCGGCCCTCGCCGTGGCGCTGGCGCGGGAGGGCAAACGGGTCCTGGTTGCCCTCTGCAACACGAAAGAGCGGCTCTCGGCGATCCTCGGGACGAAGCCGATCGGCGACGAGATCATGCCCGTCGCCGAGGGCGTGTGGGCCGTGAACATCTCGCCCGAGAAGGCGCTCACCGAGTACGGCGAGATGGTCCTCAAGGTGCGCAGCGTGGCGCACGCCGTCTTCGACAACCGCTACACGAAGACCTTCTTCCGCGCGGTGCCCGGCCTGTACGAGTGGGCGATGCTCGGCAAGGCGTGGTTTCACACGACGGAGCTCGGCTCTGACGGGCGTCCGCGCTTCGACGTCGTCCTGCTCGACGCGCCGGCCACGGGCCACGGCCTCGACATGATGCGCGTGCCGAAGGTGATCCTCGACGTGGTGCCGCCGGGCGTCTTGCGCCGCGACGCCGAGGAGGCGTGGGCGATGTTCCGCGATCCGGCGCGGAGCGGGATCGTGGTCGTCACGTTGCCCGAGGAGATGCCGGCGCAGGAGACGATCGAGCTCGTCGACGCGATCAAGAAGGACCTCACGCTGCCGGTGCTGCGCCTCGTGGTGAACGCGGTCCTCGCGCCGCTCTTTTCGCCTGAGGAGCGCGATCGGCTCGCGCAGGAGGCGTCGCTGCTCTCGATCGACGCGCCGGGCCGGACGGATGGCACGGCGGAGAGCGCGCTCGTGGCGGGGGCGCGGCGGGCGGTGCGGGAGAAGGTGCAGGCCGAGAGCCTCGCGCGGCTGACGCAGGAGATCGACCTGCCGCAGATCACGCTGCCGCACCTCTTCGACGAGGCCTCGACGGTGGAGGGGACGAAGATCCTCTCGAAGCTGCTCTAGCGCGCTCGTTCGCGCTCCCGATCGCTCACCCTTTCCATTCCACGCGTTTTCCCGTCGCCGAGGACGTCGCGAGCGCGTCGATCAACCGATAAAGCTTCCAGGCCTCGCGGAACGTCGGGACCACCTCGGTCCCTTCGGCGAGATCCTTCGCCAGGGCCACATAAAGGTGCGCCGTTTGCTCGGCGTCTTCGTGGAGCTCCGCCGTGACGGGCGATCGATAACGCTCGGGCGCCTTCAGCGGCGCGAGCGGCTGGCCGTCGCCGCGCGCGCCGGAGACGGTGAAATCGTGGGACAAACGCAGGTCGCCCTCGGTCCCCGTGATCGTCGCGAAAATCTCCCCGCCATTGCGCTTCCCGCCCTCGATATGGGCGGACAGGACCGCGCCGCTTTGCAACGTCCCGCTGATGAGCACCTGGTCCGGCACGGTGACGGGGAGCGTCTCGCCCGTCTCGACGATCGTCGCCTGGTCGAACTGGCGCGCGACCACCGCGGAGACGCTCTGGAAGTCGCCCACCGCGGAGAGCACCGTGTCGAGGTAATGCGCGGTGAGGATCGATAGCGTGCTCGCCCCGTTCTTCACGTCGGTCGTATACGCGAGGGCCTGCGGGATCTGCGCGCCGAGGTAGGGCACGGCGACATGGAGATTCACGGAGCGAACCTTGCCGACATACCCCTCGGCCAGGAGATCCCGCAGGTACCGCACGCCCGGGGCGAAGCACCGCTGCACGCCGCTGAACGTACGGACGCCGGCCGACTCCGCGAGGCGCGCGAGCTCGGCGGTCTCGTCCAGGGAGACGCCGAGGGGCCATTCGCAAAAGACGTGTTTCTTCGCGGCAATGGCGGCGCGCACGAGCCCCGCGTGCAAGGGCGCGCGGACGGAGACGACGACGAGGTCCACCTCCGGATGCTCGATCAGGGGCTCGGCGCGGTCGAAGGCGTGACGCACTCCGAAGCGGCGCGCGGCCTCGTCCGCGCTCGTTTGCCGCGTGGTGCTCACCGCGGTGACCTCGTAGGCGGGCAGCGCTTTCAGCGCGGGCAGGTGCGCGTGGGAGGCCCAGCCCCGGTCCGGGTTTGCCCCGACGATACCTACACGAATCTTGTTCGACGTCCCCGTCTTGCTCATGATCGCTCCATTCCTTCCCGCAGGCGCACCCGTGCCCGGGGACCGAGCGCTCGTCCGCCCCCCTTTGCATCGAATGGCCTCGGAGAGACCGTACTCCGGATGCGACGGACGATCCTTGGCACGGCGTCCGTTTTTGTGGTTCGATCGTCCGTCACAACGGAGGGACGATGGACGTTCTCGCGGACGTGCTGCGCGGGCTTCACCTGCGGACCAAGGTGTACGGACGGCTGGAGATGCGCGCGCCGTGGGGCATGCGCGTCGAGAAGCCGGGGCACGCTCTGTTTTACGCGGTCTCGCGCGGGAGCTGCCTGCTCGACGTCGACGGCGCGCGCATCCCGCTCTCGGGAGGCGATTTTGTTTTCCTCCTGGGCCGGAGCACCCACGTCCTGCGGGATGCCCCGGAGACGCAGCCCCTGCCGGTCGCCGAGATCTATGCGATCCGCGGCGGGCGTTGTGGCGGGCTCGTGCATCATGGCGGCGCGGGCGCGCCTACCACGCTCGTCTCCGGCTGCTTCCTGTTCGAAGGCACGTCGCTCGACCCGCTGATCGCGAGCTTGCCGCCGCTGATCCACGTGAAGGGCGACGGAGGCATCGCCGCGCGGTGGCTCGAATCCACCCTGCAATTCGCGGCCTCGGAGATGGAGGCCGAGCTGCCCGGCTACGAGACGGTGGCGAGCCGGCTCTCGGAGGTCCTGTTCGTGCAAGCGCTGCGCACGCACGTGGCGTCCCTGCCCGACGCGCAAGCGAGCTGGCTCCGCGCCCTGACCGACGCGCAGATCGGCGTCGTGTTGCAACGCCTGCACGAGCACCCGGAGAAACCCTGGACGGTGGAGAGCCTGGCGCACCTGGCGAGCATGTCGCGCTCGGTGTTCGCGGCGCGCTTCAAGGCCGTCGTCGGCGAGGGGCCGCTGACCTACGTGACACGCTGGCGCATGCACAAAGCCACGCAGCTCATGGCGGGGGACGCCGCGTCCACGGCTGCCATCGCGCAGGCGGTCGGCTACGAGACCCACAGCGCCTTCGTGAAGGCCTTCAAGCGACACCTGGGCGAGACGCCCGGCGCCTTTCGACGTCGGCTCAAGGAGCGTGAAGGGGACGCCGTGCCGGCTGCGGGACAGAGGTGACGGTCTCGCGAAGGGGAAAACCGGTCAGGGCTGACAGGTCTTGGGGGCTCCTCCAACGCACTTGTCGCTCAGGCATTCGCCGTTGCTGGTGCACGTCTGCCCATTCTTGGACTTGCACACGCCAGCGCCGTCACAAGCCTTCGTGAGCGTACAGCTCCCCGGATCTTCCTCCTGAAGGGGGAGGTTCGTACACGTGCCGAGGCGGGTCGGCCGAGCACACGACACGCAGGCGCCGTTGCAGGGCGTGTCACAGCACACGCCGTCGACGCAAAAACCGCTCAGGCACTCGGGCGCCTCGATGCAGGACTGACCGTTCTCGCCGCCGCCGGCGCCGCCGCTGCTGCTGCTCGACGTGGCCCCGCTCGACGACGACGCGGTCACGGCCCCGCTGTCATCCCCACCCCCGCCCGCGCCGCCGGCGCCGCCACCCCCGGGCACGCCGTCGAGGCCGCCCATGCCGCCGCTCCCGCCGGTGCCGCCCTTCCCGCCCGCGCCGCCGGCGCTCCCCTGGCCCCCGTCCCCCGTCGAGAGCGAGAGGCACCCGATCGCCGGGGCCAGGACCAGCACGGCCAGACCCCTCCACCACGTCCACGCGTCGCGCATCCGCTCCTCCGTCTCCGGAGCCGAACATAGCGCGACGCGGCAGAACGACGCCCTCGCGGAGCAACGATGCCGCGAGACAAAAAGCAGAGCGCCTACTCGACGGCGGGGGGGGGGACCGGAGCAGGCGCTCTGCCCGTAGATAGAGCAACCTATGGGCCAACCCCAGAATGACGAATCTTCGTCACCTTGTATGTGCTCGCCCGGGCGATCCTTGCAGTTTTGAAAGGCACATGGATTGCAGCCTTTCAGGTCCGCCGTGGATCAAGGTAGGGCGTCGCACGAGGATGGAACCCAGGCGAGCACGACGCTTCCTTGCGTGGCGCGCTCCAGGGACGTCCCCCCACGTGTCCTGCATCGCGGCGGTTGACAAGGACGGACGAGCCCTGCCTTGTGGAGAGATGCCGCACCACAGCCCCCTGCTCCTCGATGGCCGCGCGCTGCTCGACGCAGATCGCCTGCTCTCCGCCAAGCTCGCGGATCGCCGGGCGAGCTTCGAGCTCTCGTTCCGCGCCGCGCCGCCCCACACGGGCTTCCTCGTGGTCTCCGGGCTCGAGAGCTCCCTCGAGCTCTTCGGTCGGCCGCTCATCGATCCCGCCGCCGTCGCTGCCGCGCAGAGCCTCGTCGGCTTCTCGGACGCGCTCGCGCAGCGGCTCGCCCACCTCGTGCCCGCCATCGATCTCGACGCGGTCCCCGACGGCACCCTCGCCTTCCCCGGCGCGCCGATCGCCACGGTGGAAGGGCCCTTCCTCGAAGCCTCGCTGCTCGCCTCGCTCCTGCGCGCAGCGGCCCGGCGCGCGACGGCGATCGCCACCCGCACGGCGCGGCTGCACCTCGCCGCCGCGGGCGATCCCGTGATCGACGGGTCGAGCGCGCATGCGGCCGGGGCCGAGGCCTCGATGCGGGTCGCGCGCGCGGCGTACGTGGGCGGGGCGAGCGCGACGACCAACGTGATCGCGGCGATGGCGCTCGGCGTGCCCTTCCGCGCGAGCCCCGGGCTCGTGCTCGGCCCGACGGGGCCCTCGCTGGAGACGACCGTGGTCGACGGCTGGGGCGCGCTCGACACGGACGACCTCGCCGACCTCGGCGCGGGCGACGACGAGGAGGCGATGCTGCTCGAAGCGAAGCGGCGGGGGCGGCGCGCGGGCGGGTGGATCGCGCGGGGGCTCGACGACGCGGAGGCGCGGGCGCTGCCGATGCGGTGCGAGCTCGTGGCGCTGGAGCAGGGCGGCGCGTGGGGCGTGCCGCCCGCGGACCTCGGCGACGAGGCGGCGCCGCGGCCGGGTCGGAAGATGGTCGTGCGGTACACGGACAACGCGGGGCGGCTCGTCGCGGACGTCGTGCACCTGATGGCGGAGCGGATGCGCTCGCCGCAGGATCTCGGGGCGACGACGCTCACGCCTCTCTCGCGGCCTCGGGTGCGGCAGGGCCGCGCGCTCGAGCGGCCGGAGGCGCCGTCGCTCGGGCGGGATCGATCGATCGCGGCGCGCGCGACCTTGCCCGAGGCGGTGACGTACCTGCGCGCCCCGGCGTCCTACCGCGTGGAGGAGTCGGCGGCGGTCACCGCGCAGCGCGAGGCGGCGGCGCGGGCGCGCGCGAACGTGCCTTTCCGAAAGGGGTGAGGCCTACGCCGCCGAGATCCCGGCGCACCCGCCTGGGCCCGCGAGCGCCTCGCGCACGGCCGTGACGAGCATGTTCGCGGTGAACGGCTTCGCGAGGAACGGCACGCCGAGACACGAGAGCGGGGCCGAGTCCTCGCTGCTGTAGCCGCTCATGAGCAGCACGGGCAGCGCGGGGTCGATCCCGCGGAGCGCGCGGATGAGCTCGATCCCGCCGATCTCGCCCATCGTCAGATCGGCGATGACGGCGCCGATCTCGCCGCGATGCTCGTGGAACATGCGCTCCCCTTCGCGGCCGTCGGTGGCGACGAGGACGCGGTAGCCGGCGCGCTCGAGCACGCGGTGCGCGACGCGACGCACGGCGTCTTCGTCGTCGACCACGAGGATCGTGCCGTGCGAGCAGTGGCAGCTCGAAAAAGCCTCGTCGCTCGCGCCGGGCAAGATCGACACGTGCTCGACGGCGATCGGCAGGAACAAGGTGAACGCCGTCCCCTTCCCCGGCCGGCTCGTCACGTCGACGAGGCCTCGATGTGCCCGGACGATGCCGAGCACGGCGGCGAGGCCGAGGCCCCGGCCCCCGACCTTCGTCGTGAAAAACGGATCGAAGATCCGGGCGAGGACCGATTCGCTCATCCCCTCGCCGGAGTCCTCGACCTCCACCACGGCATAATCGCCGGGCGGAAGCGGCTCGGTCATGCAGGCCGAGGACCGCGGCGCCGAGAGCTTTTGCACGCCGGCGCGGAGCCGGATGACGCCGGGTTTGCCTGCGAGCGCGTCCGATGCATTCGTGATGAGGTTCATCACGACCTGCCGCAAATGGGTCGCGTCCCCGTCGACGCACGCGCGCGACAGATCGAGCTCCAGCGTCGCGCCCTTCGATACGATCGTCCGCAGGAGGACGGCCATTTCCCGGACGACGGTATCGAGCCGGACGTGCTGGGTCACGAACGTCCCCCGACCGGAATAGGCCAGCATTTGCCGGGCGAGGTCGGCGGCGCGCTCGGCCGCGATCGAGATTTCCTGCAGCATCGCGGCGAGCGGCGAGGGAAACGACACCTCGCCGAGGGCCAGGCTCGCCTGCGCGGTGATGACGGTGAGCAGATTGTTGAAATCGTGGGCGATGCCGCCCGCGAGGACGCCGAGGCTCTCCAGCTTTTGCGCGTGGAGCACCTGCGCTTCGAGGTCGCGGCGCTCCTGCTCGGCGCGTTTTTGGTCGGTGATGTCGACCAGGACATTGACGGCGCCCGTGACATTGCCCTGACGATCGCGGAGCGGATTGGCGTGCGCGAGCGCCACGACGAGCTCGCCGGAGGGCTGCTCGATGACGATCTCGAGGCCGTTGTGCGCCGCGCCCGTCTCCAGCGCCCTCGCCATCCAGCACCGGTCGTGGGGGATGGGCTCTCCTTCGGGGGTGAACAGGCGGAGCGCGCCGCAAAACCGATCCTGTTCGTGGCGGAGCTTCGGAGCGCGCCCCCAGACCTTCTCGGCGGGCCGATTGAAGAACGTGATGCGCCCCTGGGCATCGCAGGTATAGGCCGCCGCCGGCAGGCGCTCTAGGAGGTCGTGGAACCGCTCCTCCGCCTCCAGCGCGCCATGTCCTTCCGGCGCCGCGTCCGCGGGCCGCGTCCATGGGTCTTGCTGGATCATCGAGGTCCCTCCCGTTTCGTAGGCGGCTTTTGATGATCGAGCACCCGGCGCAACGAGTCAATGCGCCTCTCGCAGAAAAGCGCAATCGTTTGGCGACCCGGCATGGGACGCTTCCTGCATGGGCGGCCTCACCGCCCTCTCCCGCGACGGTGTTTCGGTTTCGAAAACTCGGCTACGATGCGCCCCGGAAGGAACCGCTCCGTATGCGCCGCTTTTCTACGTTCGCCCTGTCCTTCGCCACGTTCGCCCTCGTCGGCCTCGCCGCGCCCGCCCTCGCGCTCGCCCAGGCGGAGTCCTCGCCCGAGCCGCTGCCGCCGGGCGAAAAGAAGGCCGACCCGATGGAGGTGGCCGCGCCGCCCCCGAGCCTGCCGCCGCAACAGCCGCTCCAGGTGCCGGAGCACCCCGCGCCGCCGCCCCCGCCCCCGCCGTACGAGGAGCCGGAGTCCGATGGCTGGGCCAACGGAGACCATTTCGAGTTCACGATGGGCTTCCTCGCGGGGCAGCGGTCCTACTCCAAGACGTCCTTCAAGTTCGAGGAGGGCGCGGCCGAGGGGATCGGCGGCGGCGGGCTCGTCGCGCCCTTCGTCATGCCGCCCTTCGACAACGCGACGGTGCTCGGGCTCCGTTACGACCTGCGCCTCGTGATGAGCCACATCCGGATGACGGTGGGCTTCGACGTGCCGTTCCCGACCTACAAGGTGAGCGACTCGACGGCGCTCTACGACGTGAGCGGCACGCAGCGGAAGGTGACGGTGCAGTCGTTGTCCGCGAAGGAGCTGCGGTTCGGCATCGGCGGCGAGTACGCGTGGACGAAGGTCGCGCTCTTCGCGGACCTGCTCGGCGGCGTCCACTGGGTGGACACCGAACTCGCGATCGACGGCTACAAGGCCGATTACGGGGCGGTGAGCTTCGCGTTCTCGGCGCGCGCAGGCGCCCGGGCGCACGTGCGGAAGTGGTTCTTCGCGCAGGCCGCCGGCGAAGTCGGGATCATCGGCGACATCCGCTGGAACGCGGAGCTGTCGGTCGGGTTCTTCTTGAAGTGACGGCCCTGCCCGGAAAGGCGGAAGGAGGTCTCCCCGGCGCGCGGGGAGACCCGGCCTTTCAGGGCGAGATCGTGTTGATGAACACGAAGAAGCCGCCGAGGACCACGACCGCGAGCCCGAGGAGCATGGGGACGCTCCAGTCCTCGGTCGGGGCCTTCTCGTTCGATGAATCGGTCGCCATGATGCCTCCCAAACGCGGCCGGCGGGCGCCGGCGCCGGTGCTTCCGTGACACTGGCGCGGCGCCGCGTCAACCGCGGACGTCAGTGCGAGCGCGCAACGAGGACGGAGCATTGGACGCCCCGCACGACCTTCTCGGCCACGCTGCCGAGCGCCACGCGCGCGAGGCCGGTGCGGCCGTGGGTCGAGACCACGACGAGCTCCACGTTGAGCTCCTCGGCGGTCCGGATCACGACCGTGGCGGCGTCTCCCTCGCTCACGCGACGATCGGCCTTGATCCCGAGCCGGTCGATCATGCCCCCGACCACGCCGTCTGCGCCGACGCGCATCTGCTCGATGAGCTCGGGCGGAGGAATGATGGGCGCGCCGCCGAAGGGCACGGTGAAGCCGAGCGCCGGCGCCGGCAGGACGTCGAGCGCGTGCACCACGGTGAGCGCGGCGCCCTGCTCCGCGGCGACCTGACCCGCGAGCGCGACGCCGGGCTGCGAGAGCTCGGAGAGATCGGTCGCGGCGAGGATCTTCTTCGACCGCGCGTGCGGGCGCGCGACGAGCACGGGACAATGCGCGTACCGCACGATCCGCTCGGCGACGTTGCCGAGCAGGAGCCGGGCGATGCCGGTGAGGCCGCGGCTGCCGGTGACGACGAGCGTGGCGCTGACGTCCTCGGCGACGCGGAGGATCGCGGCGTCGGCGCCGCCGCTCTCGATGCGGACCTCGAAGCCGCTGCTGGGGCGGCCGGTGAGGTCCCGGACGCGATCCTCGACCGCGGCGGCGGCGCGGCTCTCGGCGTGGATCAGGGCCTCCATGTCCGCCTGGATCGCCTGCGGGAAGAGGGGCGCGGAGCGCAGCACCTCATGCACGACGTGACAGACGACGAACTTGCCGCCCGCCCGCTGTGCGTACTCGTGTCCGAGCCTGATCGCCTCGTCGGCGGAGTCGCTCAGGTCGGTCGCCACCAAGACCACGTCACCCAGGGCCATGCGCTCTCCTTGCGGGATTCGCGGGTACCTTAGAGGGTCAGGCGGCGCTGTTCAACGGCCACCTTTCCAGGTCGACAAGGTCGCACGATGACGGCGCGCGACGTTCACCACGGACAAACGGGTGCGACCACGACGGTGCGCGGGCGGTCAGAGCGGGCCGAGGCGGCGGTAGCTGCTGCGGAAGTAAAGCAAGGGCGCGGCCGGCTCGCCGCCGCCGGCGGCGACGACCTCGCCGAAGTAGACGACGTGATCGCCGGCGTCGATGGCACGTTCGAGGCGGCAATCGAGCCAGCCGAGGGCGCCGGGCAGGACGGGCGCGCCCGTGACGGCGTCTTGCCCGATCTCGTCGAGCAGGGCCCTGCGCTGCTCGTCGGAGCCCCGGCCGGCGAAGAGGTCCGAGAGGTGGCGTTGCTCCTCGGCGAGGACGTTGATGGCGAAGCAGCCGGCCGCGCCGACGAGCATGCCGGAGCGGGCGCGTTTGTCGGCGCAGAAGAGGACGAGCGGCGGATCGAGGGAGACGGACGTGAAGGAGTTCGCGGTCATGCCCTGCGGCACGCCCTCGAGGCGGGTGGTGACGACCGTGACGCCGGTCGCGAACTGCCCGAGGACCCTACGAAGCTCGATGCCGTCGATGGCCATCGCGCTGCACTGTAGGGTGGTTCTTGCCAGGTGGCGAGGCGGTTCGGGGGCGAGGCCGGGCCTGTCCGGAAGGCATGGATTCCTCCGCAGGCCCGGCGGTCGGTCACGGCGTTATTGCGAGCGAGGCGAGGACGACGGTTACGCCGCCTTCATCCCGACGCCCCTTCCGTCGTGCTGCTCGCTGCGTCCACGTTTCGCCGTCCCCTCGGCCCTGCGCCGAGCGCCTCGAAGCTCGCGCGTTTCGTCTCGTCGTTCGCGAACTCGAGCCGCCCTGCGCCCTCGATCCGCGCGACCGCGGCGAGGATCCGGTTGCCGATCCGATTCCGCTGCTGCGTCGTGAGCGGGGCGCTCGCGCGGCTCTGATCCTGCTTCGTATCGGCATCCGTGATCGCAGCGAGCGCGAGCGCGAGGCCGTCGAGGTCTTTTTGGACGATGCCGAGGGACTTGGCCTCGGCCGGCTTGTCCTTGGCGCGATCGAGGATCTGCTGGATCGCGGCTTTCACGTCGGACACGACACGCGACCTTATTCGCTGCCCGATCCCATATCCGTGCTTCACGTCGACGGACGCCTTGGCGCGGCGGACGGCGGCGCGGACCTGCCGCACACGCGCGTGCCCCTCTGCGAGCGCCGCGTTTTGCGTGCTCGTGGCGGCGATCGACTCGCTCCGCGCCTGCTTGGCGCCAGGGATGACGTCGCCGAGCTTCTCGACATCGGCGAGAAGGCCCTCGACCAATCCCGGCGACAGCCGCGGGCCGAGCGCGTCGGCGTGCGCGAGCGCGAGGTTCAAGGCCTTGAGGCCGAGCTGGCTGATGGAGGAGAAGTTCTTTCGGGGCAGCGTGTCCTTCACGTTCAGATCCGTATTCATGAGGATTCCTCCCTCGACGCGGGAAATGATGCAGCGTCGGGTCGGCCCGCGTGGTTGCACGGGGAATGCCAACCGGCGGCGCGGCTACGGACGCGGCAAATCCCAGCGGAAAAGCGTCGAGCGCGGCTCGGGGGCCGGGCGGGACGCGACCGCGCGGGGGAAATTTGTCCGGATTTGTCCAGAAGTGTCCGGATTTGTCCGGACACGTTACGCGGCAGGGCGGGGAGCCACCGTGCCGTCGACGCGAGCGGCTGTGTCCTTCGCGCGAGCGGCTGTGCCCTTCGCGCGAGCGGCTGTGCCCTTCGTGCGAGCGGCTGTGCCCTTCGTGCGAGCGACTGTGCCCTTCGCGCGAGCCTCTGTGCCGTTGGCGCGAGCGGCTGTGCCCTTCGCGCGAGCGGCTGTGCCCTTCGCGCGAGCGGCTGTGCCCTTCGCGCGAGCGGCTGTGCCCTTCCGGGGAACCATCCCGCCCTCGCGGGACATCACCTCACCCGCCGGCAGGGCCCTTCCGTGGCCGCGGGATCCCGAAAGCATCCATCCACCGCGCGAGTTGCCGCTCGTGCACCCCGAGCAGACGCGCCGCCTCCACCAGGGATCCTTTCGCCCGGAAGAGCGCCGCCTCGATCATCTCCCGCGGCGGGCGTGCCTTGTTGCGCCGCGCCTCGTCCACCGCCTCGACGCCCGGCGGCTCCGATGCCGGCTCCTTCTTCTCGCTCGCCGCGCGCGCCCGCAGGGCGCTCAGGTGCTGCAGGTCGATCGGCCCGTCGCCCATGAGCAGGGACGCGCTCCCGAGGGAGCGCTCGATCTCGCGCACGTTGCCCGGCAGGTCGCCAAAGAAGAGCGCGCGCGCCGCCGGCTTCGTGATCGACGCGCGCTCGACGCCCCGCCGCTGGAGCAGGTGCGCGACCAGAAAACCGAGGTCCTCACGGCGCTTTCGAAGCGGCGGGAGCATGGCGACGTACCCGGCGAGCCTCTCCCTCAGATCCGCGCGAAAGACGCTCCTCTCGGAGAAGACGTCCACGTTCGTCGCGGCGATCCACCGCACGTCCACCGTTTGCCCCCGATCGGCCCCCACCGGCGTCACCTCGTTCTCTTGAATGGCACGGAGCAGGCTCGCCTGCGCGCTCCCGGGCAGGTTGCCGATCTCGTCGAGGAACACCGTGCCCCCCTCCGCGCTGCGAATGCGGCCCTTGCGCTCCTCGTGCGCGCCGCTGAACGCGCCGCGGCGATGGCCGAAGAGCTCGCCCTCGACGAGGTGCTCGGGGATGGCGCCGCAATCGACGGCGACGAAGGGGCCCGCGCGGCCGCTCTTGTCATGCACGTACCGCGCGACGATCTCCTTGCCGGCGCCGGTCTCGGCGAGCACGAGGATCGGCTGATCGGAGCGCGAAAGGGGATCGAGGTCGCGCGCGAGGCTCATGAGCTCGGGGCAAAGGGTGCGCGTCGGGCCAAACACGAACCCCGCGGGATGGGTGATCATGCGAACGGCCGTTGGCTCGTCGACCCGCCGATACACGAAGAGCGACTGACCCATCTCCACGACGTCGCCGTCGGCGAGGCGGACGGGCCCCTGAATGCGCTCGCCGCGGACGAACGTGCCAAACTTGCTCCCGGCGTCCTCCAGGAGGTCCTTGCCGTCACGACGCACCACGCGGGCGTGCACGCGTGAGACGGAGCGGTCGGGCAGGAGAAAGGTTTTTCCTTCCATTGCAGGCGGCCGGACCTCGGAGGCGCGCCCGATTTCGAAGCCGGCCCCGTCGTGCGTGAGCGGAGGCAAAGCCACGGAGTTCGCCGCGCAGAGGTCCTCGTAACGGAGGACGAAGACGAGGACGCCGAAGGTCACCGAAGGCGACGCGGATTCGAACTCGTTGTCGGTGGTGGCCAGGGAGTGGGCCATGGGCGGGGCGCATTCTAGGCGATGCTCGTTCGGCGGCACAAGCGCGCTCGACAAGGTTTTTCCGCGCCGGTCGCATGGGCCTATGGGGTGGTGCGCCTCTTCCTCACACTCACAGCGATCGTCTCGGCCGAGCTCGGGTTCACCGGCTTCGCGAGGAAGCCCTCCGGATCGATCCTATCGTCATTTGCAGCTCGCAGTGACGCCTGCGCTCACCACGCGGGCGGTCCAGTACACGTGCTCGGCATCCACCGCCACGTCGAACGCACTTATCTGCGGGCCACGCGCCACATCCGCCACGTCGCCTCCCTCCTTGGGTACACGAAGGACGCCACGTTCGTCGAGCGAGCCGCCATCCTTGCCGCGCAGCGTGACGTAGACGCTATCGCCGTCCAGCGTGAGGCTGACGGGATCGGCGAGGTCCTTGGCCAGCACGACCGGCGTGCCCCCCTCCTTCGGGACCTTCATCAGCGTACCGGCCGAGGGCTCGACCCAGTAGACGTTCGTCCCGTCCACCGCGAGCTCCTGGGCGAAATAGTGGTATGCCACCGTGGTCGGGGGCGTGATCTCCTCGATCGCGCCTCCTGCCTTGGGCACGCGCACGATGTGGCCCGAGGGATCCTCCACGTTGCCGAGGGTGCGCACGTAGACGTGCGTGTCGTCGACCGCGATGGAACCCACGCTCGAGATCGGCGCGAGGGATTCGATCTTGGAGATGTCCTTGGGTGTCCGGAAGAGGCCCGCCGTCGACACGAAATAGACGCTGTCCTCATCCACCGCGACCGCGCCGATCGAATCCTGCGCGAGGACCGCCGTCGCGCCCCCGTCCTTGTTCATCCGGACGAGCCTTTCGGCATAGTCCACAACGTAGAGCGCTTCGTCGTCCATCGCCAGCGTGTACGCCTCGGTGAACCCTTGCGCAATGCGCCTCGGCGAGGCGCCGCCGGGATCCGCTCGCCACACCGAGTCCGCGCGGGTCCAGTAGACGCCGCTCGCATCCGCGACGATACCGTTCGTCCCGCTCTCGTCCACGCCCTCGTTGAACGTGACCAGAGGGCACCCGCCAGGCCCGGCGTTCGGATTCGAGGGATCGTTCGTCACCGCGTCGCTGCACCCGGCGATGAGCAGAGACACCAGCATCCACGAAATGATACGCATGGGATCCTCCTGAAAGAAAGCCGGCGGGCGCCGAGCATGCGGCGTGCCAACAATCCGCTCCGTGGAACATGCGGGCGGTTCCGTGGAGAACGATCCGACTGTGAATGGGGGTTCACGAGCCTGGCGAAAGGGCATTCTCGATCCGCCGGAGCGACGGCCCTTCCGCTGCAATCATGGCCGTTCGGAGGATCGTTTTTGCGGTAGGCTCGAGGACCATGAAGAACGACACACGCAAGCCTCCGCGGGCTCGTCCCTGCTGGCGACGCGGGGGCTCCGTCGCCGGCGTCTTCGCCCTCCTGCTCTTCGGCTGCGGCTCTGCCGAAATACCGCCCAACATCGACGCTGCCTGTCAGGCCCTCGTCGTCCGGCCCTGCGGTTCCGCCGAAATACCGCCCGACGTCGTCACGGCCTGCCATGACCTCTTCCTCCGGCGCGTCGCGTTCGCCGAGCGCTGCACCGGCCCCAGCGTGCAGCTCTCCGCCGACGACGAGCAGGCCTATGTCGACACGTGCGCCGGCATCGCCACGTCGCCGGGCGTCACCCTCACGTCCCTGGACATCAAGGCCTGCGCCGACCAGATGGATGCCTCGCCCTGCCTGGGCGGCGGCGTGTTCCCCTTGTGCGTCGGCTACGGTGGCAACCTGCTCTATCCCGAACACGACAAGAAGGGCTCGTTCCCGCTGGGCGAGGTGTGTTTTGCCAACGTGCAATGCGAGAGCGGCCATTGCGACCACAGCGTCTTCGAGACCTGCGGCGTCTGCAAACGCGCCCGCGCAAACGGCGAAAGTTGCACGGCGGCGACAGACCTCTGCGTCGAGGGTAGCTGCCAGGAAGGGACATGCCAGCCCCCCGGCAAGAAGCTGGGAGAGGAATGCACCTCGCACGGAATCGAGTGCCAGTTGACGCTGTACTGCAAGCCCACCGATTCCGGGCCATCCTGGGGCACATGCGCCCCCCGCGGCCAGGCCGGCGCGTCATGTGACGTGAACACCTACTGCGCGGGCGAGCTCTCCTGCAGGGGAGGGGTCTGTACGACGCTCGCGGCCGATGGCGCGGGCTGCTCGGACGACGCCATGTGCGCCTCGTCCTGGTGCAATGGCGGCACCTGCGCGCCGAGGCCCACCGGGCTCACCGAGGGCGAAAGCTGCGCGGTGGGCTTTTGCCGCGCGGACCTCCTTTGCGACGAGAGCGGGGTATGCACGGCGCCCACGTACCTGCCGGAAGGCGCCGCCTGCACGAACACGAGCTTGCCCAAGATCAGGTGCGAGCAGGGGCTCTACTGCCACCAGGAATGCTCGCCCGGCAGCGGTTGTCAGGACGGCGCGTGCCGGCCCTATCCCCAGCCCGGCGAGCCTTGCACGCCCCTCGCCGCCTGCGCCGCAGGCGCCCGCTGCACGGAGTTCGACATCACCGATCCGACGAAGAGCCTTTGCGTGAAGTGGGGAAGCCCAGGCGAGGCTTGCCCGTGCGCGTACGGGCTCGCCTGCGTCTCGGGTGTGTGCGCCGCTTATGGCGTGTGCCAGTGAAGCGGAGGCGCGTCACCACCCAAGGAGCTGCGATCCATACCGCGCCCCGCGCGGCGAGCACTCCAGGGCGGCCATCTCCTCGGCCTGCGGCGCCGCGAGGTTCGTGAACGACGCGCCGGCATCCTTGGAAATCACCCAATCGCCGCCCTCGAGCCGCGCCACGACGTGGGGGCCATGCACGCAGGCATCTTCCGTCGCGGAAGGGAACGGCGACATCCTCCTCTGCTTCGCATCGGCGAGGTCAATCACGCCCATGCCCACCGGCCCGCTGTCTCGCTGCATCAGGAACGTGAGCACCCCTTTTTCGATCGAAGCGCTCGACGGCGGCGACGTCGATTCCGAGACGCCTTTCCAGACGGAATGAACGGTGGCCCCACCATCCGTCGACGCCGCGACCGAGAGCTCGCCGGGCTTGCCGAGGCCAAGAAGCGCAATCGTGCTGCCGTCGGCCGACGCCGCGAGGGTCGGCTGCACGTCCGCGGGCCAGCCGAGGGTCTCCTTGGCGGTGCTCCGGGAGAACTTGCCATCCCTTCCGCGCGACACAACGTGCAGGCGCGCCTTTTGACCTTCGAACCTCCCGGTGACGAACATCTTGTCGCCGGCCATCGCGTACGAGCCCAGCGCAATGGCCCCGTCGAGGGCTCCGACGCGCGTCCAGGTCTTTCCGAGATCGGCGCTGTGCCAGAAATGGATACGCGCAGGCTCCTCGGGGCCCATGCAATGAACCCATAACGACGTCCCGCTCGCGTCGATCTCCGCCGGCCCGCCTGCGCAGGTCCAGGGCGCCTTGCTCTTCGACAGCGCGCCCTTCTTCCCCGATAACAGGACGAACGGCTCGGCCTCGGAAGCATACGACAGCGCCACCACGAACGACCCGTCCGCGAGCGCCACGGAATCCACGGCGCCCTGCGGCGGGGCTTGCCCCGCGAAGGGCGAATCCTTCACCCATGCAGAGGACGTGCTCGTCGCCTTCGCGCCGTCCGTCGTCTCGGACGCGGCCGACGCAACGACCGCGGGCGCGCCGCCGCAGCCCGCAATCCACAAGAATGTCGAGAGGAGGATGGTTCGAGCGGACATGACGGGCGCGTTGTCCCGCTTCGGGCGTGGTGTGTCAAGCCAAAGGTAGCGATCGCCGGGCGCTGCCCTTCACGAAAGCCAACCGCGGCCGAGCTCCCTCGCGCGGACGTGCTCCGGGACCGCGAGATAACGGGCCTTGAAGGCGGCGTCCTCAATCTTGGCGGCGCGCCGCTCGAGGACCCACAACGTGGCCTCGAGCGCCTGGCGCGCCGCCTCCATGTCGCCGGCCGCGGCGAGCGCCTCCGCGATGACCAGGCGCAGCGGAATCTCGGAATGGCCGACGCAGCCGCCGAGGTGCGTGATGCAGCGGAGTCCTGCCTCCGCGGCGCTTCGGATCGCTTCGGGGTCGCCCTCGCGGAGACGGATTTCGATGCGGGTCCGGTGGACCTCCGGTCGCCAGCAGCGGAAGTCTTCCATTCGCGCGAGCGCGCTCTCGGTCGCCTCCCATGCCTCGGCGAGGCGCCCCTCGGCGAGGAGCCCCCGCGAGAGCGCGCCATACGCCGGCCCCACGACGCCATTGGTGCCCTGAAGCTCGATGAGCTGCCTCGCCATGGCGATGATCTCTTCTCGCTGATCCGGCTCGCATCGCTCCGCGAGCAGGCGCGCCAGATACAGCCGCGCGAGGGTCACCGACCATGGATCGTTCGCGTCGAGCCCGCGCCGAATGACCTCGCGTAGCTCCTTCTCTCCCTCCTCGGCCGCGCCGATCGCCGAGAGCCCAATGCCGAGGACAATCTGCCCGATCCTCTGCCAGCGCCGGGCCGACGCGCCTGCGAACGCCGCCTCCATGCGGATCGAATCCGCGTAGGCCAGGTAGGGATCGTCCCCCAGGAAATACTCGAACGTGGATCGACCATTGTAGACGTAGCCGAGCTCGTACAGGGCGCTCTCCGGTACGCGCGGGGCGAAGGCGTCGAGCCGCACGCGCACGCGGAGCGCTCGCTCGAGTCGACCCATCATCGTGAGCATGTGGAAGATCATCGACGCCGCCTGGCAATAACTCGCCTCGGCGCCAGGCTCGGGGTCCGTGCCCCAGATCGCGCTTTCGAGCACGGTCATTTCCTCCCCCATATCCCTGTTGGGGAGCGCATGGGCGAGGAAGCTCAGCACCCTGCACCAGGGGACGCTGCCGCGCGGCAAGAGCTCGAGCGCCTCCCTGCCCAAGCGAGATTGGGCCTCCCAGCCCTCGCGCCAGAAGCACACCTCGAGCTTCAAGGCGAGGAGCTGCCCGCGCACCGCCCCGCTCGCGCCGCACGCGAGCCCCCGTTCGACCGAGCTCCAGAGCCCGTCGTGATCGTCCCTCTGGTAGGATTGCTCGGCCGCGCGGAGATAATGGTGCGTCGCCCGCTCCATGTCCCCGCCGCGATGCGCATGCGCGGCCAGCACGACCGGCTCGTTTTCCCCGGCGCGCTCCAGGTACGAGAGCGCGAGCCGATGACCGAGCGTCCGGTCGTCCTTGGCGAGCAGGTCGTACGTCGCGTCGCGCAGGAGCGCGTGACGAAAACGATACTCGACCTCTCCGGCGAAGCGGCTCGTGGGCTGCTTCTCGACAAGCTCCGCCTGGACGATCTCGGAAAGCCAGCCATCCGTCTGCTGGGCGCTCCGCTCCTCGCCGAGCAGGGTGGACACGCCGCCCCGCCAGAAGGTTTGTCCGAAGACGCTC
Organism: Polyangium sorediatum; assembly: GCF_029946465.1. NCBI lineage: Bacteria > Pseudomonadati > Myxococcota > Polyangiales > Polyangiaceae > Polyangium > Polyangium sorediatum. The sequence continues at coordinate 7,809 of NZ_JARZHI010000017.1, read as the reverse complement.
GCGGCGCAGAGCACCCGCCGGATCGCCGGGTCGAGGCAGGAGAGCCTCGCCTGCAGCATCGCGAGGACGGTGTCCGGATGCTCTTCGGATTTGCCTTCGGCGGCGGCACGAATGAGTTCTTCCAAGAACAGCGCATTGCCCGCGGCCTGCTCGACGATCCGCGCCACCACGCTCCCACGGACGTCCGCGCCGAGCACCGCGGCGACCAGCCGCTCGGCCGCCTTTTTTCCGAGCGCCGCGAGGCGTATCTGCTGGATCGACCGTCGCTCCCATAACTTCGGGAAAATGGAGGTCACCTCGGGGCGCGCGAAGGCGAGCACGCAAAAGGGTAGCTCCTTGAGCTCGCCGAGGGCGGCGTCGACCAGCCGGACCGACGCGGGATCACTCCAGTGCAGATCTTCGAGCACGAGGAGGCAGGGGCGCGCCGCGCACTCCGCGCGGAAAAAGCGCAAAAACGCCTCCTGGATCTTCTCGCTCATGAGCTTCGGGTCGCTCTGCGCCGCGAGGAGCGCGGCGCTCGGCTCCTCGACGGTGAGCCCGCACGAGACGGCGAGGAATTCGGCGACGCGCCCCGCGTCCTCGGGCGGCAGGCGCCTGCCCACGCGCGCCCGAAGCTTCTCCTCTTGCAAGGGCATGGGGTCGCCGACGCACATGTCGGAGAGCCCGCGAAGCACGTCGACGAACATCCCATACGGCGAACCCGAGCTCATCGGCGTGCCGCGCGCCTCGATGAGCTCGAGGTCGAGCGAGCGCGCGCGGAGCCGGCGCAAAAGCTCGTGCTTCAGGCGGCTCTTTCCGACGCCGGGAGGCGAGATGACGACGACGACGCGCGGCTCCGCATTGTCGATACATCCGTCGATCGTCGCGCCGAGAATGGCCAACTCCTGCTCACGCCCGACGCAGGGCGTGGGCTTGCCGAGCAAAGGGCGGGACGCGTCGACGCCGCCCGCGCGCTCGCTGTGCAATCGCCAGCGGACGCCGGTCGACTCGATGCTGAAGCGGCTCTCGAGGAGCTTCGCGCTCAGCTCGTCGATCAAGACGCCCAGGGTCTCCGCAGGCGAGGGCGCGGCGCGCTCCTTCTCGATTCGCGCGTGGAGCAGCGAGACCGCGCGGTCGATCGCCTCGCCGACGGGGAGGCGATTCTTGAACAGGCCACGGCCCGTGGTGAGCGCGACGCGCGCCTCGGGCCACGCCTCCTTGATCACGAGCGCGCAACGCGCGCCTTGCGTGGCCTGGTCGATCGCGCTTTGCGACGGGGGCACGACAACGGCGAGCGAGCCGTCGGCGAGCCACTCGACGCGCACGCCGAGGCCGATCAGCCGGGCGCGCAGGGCTGTCCGCGCGAGGCCCGGCGAGCGCTCCGTCCCCGCGTGTGCCGGTGCGTCCCTGAGCGCCTGCGCGTCGCCCGGGACCGCCACGACGACGCAAAGCAATTGCATGGCTTCGCCGCTGAGCGCCGCGCCGGGAATCGAGGCGTTTGATGCCTGCGGCGACGACGTGTCCCCGGACGGAGGCAGCACGAGGGCGGCGAGCTCCTCGTGCAGCACGACCGCGTCGGCCGGCCGCGCGAGTGCATTCTTGTCGAGCATCCGCGCGAGCAGCGCCGCGAGCTCCGGGGGGGTATCGGGGCGGATCGATTCGACCGCGGGCACGTCCTCGAAGAGGACCTTGGCGAGGAGGGCGATCGGGTCGCGGGCGACAAACGGGGGTTTTCCGGTCAAACACTCGAAGAGCACGCATCCGAGGGAGAAGACGTCCACGCTCGGCCCGATATCGAAATCGCCGCGCGCTTGCTCCGGGGCCATGTAGCCCGGCGTGCCCATGATGAACCCCGTGCCGGTGATGCCCGTCGTGGCGAAGGCCTGGCGCGCAATGCCGAAATCGAGGAGCGTGACGCGGTCGAGCCTGTCGTCCCGCAGAAACATGTTGGTCGGCTTGATGTCGCGGTGCACGATGCCGCGGCGGTGCGCGGCGGCGAGCGCGTCGGCGGCGCACTTCGCGAGGGTCAAGCAATCCCTCAGCGCGAGGGGCCCGCGCGTGAGCCGCTGGCCGAGGTCCTGCCCCGCGAGCCACTCCATGGCGAGAAAGGCCCGGCCGTCCTCTGCCTGGCCATGCGAGAGATACGAGACGATCCCGGGATGATCGAGCTCCGCGAGCAGCCTCGCCTCCCGCGCGAAGCGCTCGAGCGCCTCGAATCCATCCGTCTGCTCGTTCAGGACCTTGAGGGCGACCTCCGCGCCGGTGACCCCATCCCGGGCGCGGTACACTTCGCCCATCCCACCCTTCCCCGCGAGATCCTCGATCGTGAAACGACCCGCGATGAAGGACCCTTTCGAGAGCGGCACGTTCCCTCCAGTTCAAGGACGCGGCATCCGCGCGCGCGAGCGCGGGGGCCCGGAAAAACCGAACCCTGCATCGAGGAGAGAATATGCCGATCGTGCCGTCGTGTACACGGGTCGAGGACATGCCTCGACGCCGTGGGACGATTCGCGATAGGTCGAATTTTCTTGCTACATGGACACAGGTGTGCTGGCGCGCGACTCACCGCGCCATCACGATCCGCTGATCACAGGGCCGGTCCTTCTCGTCCTGGTTCAGGCCGGCGATTCGCATCGGATCCGCGTCCCTCGCCGCGATCGCTCCCTGCACCTTTCCCAGGATGAGCGCGTCGAGGTTTCCGCTCGTGTAATCGGTGTGCGTGCCGCCGCAGCTCGCGCGCGGATCGCCGCCGCCCACCGACTCCGGCCCCGCGCCGCCGCGCAGGACGAACATGTGCGTTCCGCCGGTGTATTGCGCAATTTGCCGGAAGACCACCTGCCCGAGGGTATCCATGCCCGAAGCCGCGATCGAATAGACCTGCACGCCTGCGTGGCTCGCTTCCTTCATCGCGCCGGCATACCCCTCGTCCTGCGCGTAATCGAGGTGCGGGGGCGCGTCGCCGATCAAAAAGACGAGGCGCGCCAGCGATTCGGGCCGGAAACGGAGGCCACGCACGGCGACGCGGAGCGCCTCGTTCACGTGCTCCGGCGTGTCGCCGCCGCCGCCCGCGCTGAGGGTGGCGATCCGGGCCTGGAGGCCGGTGACGTCCGTGGTCATCTGGTGCATGCGGGTCACATATTCGTCGCTGCGGTCGCGGTACTCGACGAGGCCCACGCGCGGGCGGACGTTCATTTTGGAGAGCGCGCCGGCCACCTTTTCGAGCGTGTCGCGCAGCGCGTGGATTTCCTCGGACATCGAACCCGTCGTGTCGAGGACGAAGGCCACGTCGATGGTCTGCGCCTCGGGCAGGACACGCGTGCCGGAAAGGGCGAGGTCGACGACGCCGTCGCCCGGGGAGAGCGTGGTCGTCTTCGCGACGGATTCGCCCTGGCAGCGCGCCGTGGCCACGAGGTCCGGGCCCTTCAAGCCCTCGGCGCGCGGAAACAGAAGGGCGCGGCCATTCGCGGTCGTGCGGAGCGAGAGCGTCGTCCCCGCGGCGTCACGCACCTCGATGGGGCAGCTCGGGACGGGTTTGCCCGCGCTGTCCCGCACGACGAGGAAGCGGCGCGCGGAGAGGTCCATCGTCGCGGCGCCCGGGGCGCGCTCCTTGCCGAGCCAGCGGGCGAATTCGCGGTAGTTCGCGTTGTCGTCCCATTCGCCCGTGCGCACGCCGCCCTGCGATTGCGCGGCCGCGCCGAGGCCGCCCGGCCCCACGCGCACGCCCGCCGGCGCGCGGGGCGAGCCGGCGAGCCTACCATGGCCCGATCCAAAGCCCGCGCCCGAGCCCACGCCGGCCCCGCGTCCAATCACGCCGATGGAGCCGAGCCCAATGCCCTCCCCGCGCCCGCCGCCGCCCTCGCCGATCCCTGACAAACCCAGGCCGCCGGACCCTTTCTTGTCCCCGCCGGCGTCCCCCCACATCGACCCTTTTGCGATGAGGGGGTCGGCAGAACGGGTATCGACGGGCGGCGCGAGGGGCTCGTCGGGGACGGGAGCGGGTGCGACGGCGACGGACGCAGGCGCGTCGCTCTGGACGACGGGGGGCGTGAGGGGCTCGTCGACGGGCGGGGGTGGGGTCTTGGCGAGGGTCTTCGGCGCAGGCGCCGCGGGCGAGGCGGCCTCGGGGCCGGGCGTGGCTTTGGCGCAAGCCGCGAGGACGAGGAGGAGGGCGGGGGCGAGCCGGCGGATCGACATGCCCGATCCGAGCGCGGAGGCGGCCGGAAGTTCCCGGCCGCCTCGATCTTTCGGCTCAGGGCACGAGGTGCAGGACGAACGTGCCTTCGACCTTGAAGGGTTTCTTCGCGCCGGCCTCGTCATACTCGCCAATGGCGCTCACGCTGAGCGTATAATCGCCGGGCGGGAAGGGCTCGCCTTTCGGGGCGCCGAAGTCGCTGGGGCCGTTCCAGTTGACCCCGTCCCACGTGAACGAGCCGGGATAGGTGCCCGCAGGGACGGGGTTCGGCACGTCGCCCGGGGCGGGGCAGATGCCGACGTCGCAGAGGCAATACTTCTGGTCGTCGCCGGAGAGGACCGCGAGAGGAATGAGGCCGCTCTCGTCCGGCTGCCCGCAGCTACTCTGCGACCCGGGATAGACGTTCGCGACCTCGGATGCCGCGACGATTTTGTAATCGATCTTGATGCCAGCCGCGGCCTCGGCGACGGTGTACGTGCAATCGGTCGTGACGAACTCGACCGAGACGCCGGGGAGCGTCGAGGAGCCGCCGATGTCGCAGGCCGCATTGCCGCCGCCGCCCCCGTTACCGCCGCCCCCGGCGCCGCCGTTGCCGCCGCCGCCGGCGCCACCGTTGCCGCCGCTTCCCCCGGCACCGCCGTCGCCGCCGCCCGACGTTTGTCCCCCGCACGCGGCGAGGGCGAGGACCAGAAACATGGAAGTGAACGAAACTCTTCGATTTCCAAGCATGTTCGAGAGTCTAGGACGTCCGCACGGAAAATCACGATGAAACAGTTGTACTTCGGGCGGACCCTTGCGCGCCTTGACCTCGACCCTCTCCCGCTGGGACGATGCATCCATGTCGAGCCTGCCAGCAGACGTCACGAACGAACCGCACGGCGAGGAGCCCGCGGACGTGCACGGGCAGGTCACGGACGAAGCGTGGTATGCGCAGGTCTACCGGCCCATGGAGCGGCAATTCACGCTGCGCGCGGTGGTGTTCGGGTGCGTGATCGGCTCGGTGCTGTCCGCCGCGAACCTCTACACGGGGTTCACGATCGGCATCACGTACGGCGCCTCGATCACCGCGGCGCTCTCGGGGTGGCTCCTGTTCCGGTTCTGGCGCGGGGTCGTGTCCGGGCCCGCGTTCTCGGTGCTGGAGAACAACACCATGCAGACGGCCGCCTCGGCCGCGGCCGCGATGGCCGGCGCCGGCATGGTGACGGCCGTGCCGGCGCTCATGATCGTGACAGGCCGGCGGCTCTCGCTGCTGGAGATCACGGCGTGGGTCGTCACCGCCGCGCTGCTCGGCGTGCTCTTCGCCATCCCGCTCAAGCGGCAGATGATCAACCGTGAAAACCTGAAGTTTCCTTCGGGGATCGCCGCAGCCCAGACGACACTCGCGCTGCACGGAGAGGGCGAAGGCGGGGCCCAGAAAGCGCGCGCATTGCTCTGGGCGACGGGGCTCGGCGCGGTGCTCGCTCTCACGCGCGGGGGCCTCGGGATCGTCCCGGATACGGTGCCGTTCGCGTTCGCGAGCCTCGGCGGAGTGAGCTTGGCGCGGCTCACGCTGGGGCTCGACGTGTCGCTCATGACGCTCGGCTCGGGGGCGCTGGTCGGGCTGCGCACGACGGCGTGGATGGCCGTGGGCGCGGCGCTCTGCTGGACAGGCGTCGTCCCGTGGGCCCTCGGGCGCGGCATCGTGACGCCGACGCCGGCGCCGATGATTTATAGCAACGCGGTCGGTTTTACCGTTTGGCCGGGCGTCGTGATGCTCGTGGTGGGCGGGCTCGTGTCGTTTGCGCTCAAAGGAGGGTCGATCGCGGCGTCGGTGCGGTCGCTCGGGGCCATGGGTGCGAAGGCGCCGGGCGAGGTGGTGCGCGAGGACGTGGAGGTGCCACGGCGCTGGTTCGTGGGGGGCCTCGTCGCGGCGGTGATCCTGGCGATCGGGACGCAATGGCTCGTCCTCGGCATGCACCCGGGCACGACGCTCGCGGCCATCGTGCTCGCGGGCGCGCTCGCGCTCGTGGGGACACGGACGATGGGCGAGACGGACGTGAATCCGATCGGCCCGATGGCGATGATGACGCAGTTCCTCTTCGCCGTGCTCACGGGCGGCCATACACAGGCCAGCCTGATGGCGGCGGGGCTGACGAACGCGGGGGCCAATAGCTGCGGCGACATGATGCAGGACCTGAAGACGGGCCGGCTCCTCGGCGCGTCGCCGCAAAAGCAGCTCCTCGCGCAGCTCTTCGGGGTCGTGACGGGCGGGTTCGTCACGGCGCTGATCTTCGCCAAGGCCTTCCCGCTGGAGCTGCTCGGCACGAAATACCCCGCCCCGGGCGTGCAGATGTTCAAAGGCGCAGCCGAGTTCCTGAAGCAAGGCTTCGCCGGCCTGCCGCCGCAGACGCCCATGATCATGGCCATCGCGGCGGGCGTCGCCGTGGTTTGCACGATCGTGGGCGAGCTCGGGCCGAAGCGCCTCGCCCCTTGGGTGCCGTCGCCGCTGGGCATCGGGCTCGCGTTCATCCTGCCGGCGTCGACGAGTTTTACGCTTTTCGTGGGGGGCGCGGTTGCCGCGATTCTGGCCTGGAAGTTCCCCAAGAAGGACGCGCTTTACACGACGGCGACGGCCTCGGGGTTCGTCGCCGGCGAGAGCGTGATGGGCGTGGCGGTGGCGATCTGGGCGGCGCAGCGAATGTGAGGCGAATCAGTAGAGGCCGGCGCCCTGGAGCGTCACGCGGTACAGGGCGGTCCGCGCCGTGATGTAGAGCGTCTTCTTGTCGTCGCCGCCAAACGCGCAGTTCGCGGGCTGCTGGGGGACCACAATGGCGCCATAAAGCTTGCCCGCGGGGCTGTACACCTCGACGCCGGCCGACGTGGTGACGAAGAGGTTGCCCTTCGCGTCGACGGCCATTCCGTCGGGGCCCTGGCTCGTGCTCACGAGCTTGCTCCCGGCCCCGAGCGAGCCGTCGGCGTTCACCGGCCAGGCGCGCAGCTCGCTGGTGGCGGTGTCGGCGACGTAAAGCGTCTTCTCGTCGGGCGAGAGCGCAATGCCATTCGGCCGCTGCATGTCGTCGGCGACGAGCGTGACCTCGCCGCCGGGCGTGACGCGGAAGACGCCGAAGAAGCCAAGCTCGCTCTGGCCGGGGTCCGGAAGGCCGTAGGGCGGATCCGTGAAATACACGGTGCCATTCGAATGCACGATGACGTCGTTCGGGCTGTTCAGCTTCTTGCCGTCGTATGTATCGGCGATGCTCGCGAGCGTGCCATTCGCGAGCGTGCGCGAGACGCGCCGGCCGCTGTGCTCGCAGGCGATGAGGAGGCCGTTTTGGTCGAGGGCGAGGCCATTCGTGTTGGCGCTGGGCTCACGGAAGACGTCGATCGCGCCGCCCGGCGTGTGCTCGTAGATGCGATTCGCGGGGATGTCGGTGAAGAGGAGCGTCTTCGTGGCGGGGTTCCATTGCGGCCCCTCCGTGAACATGAAGTTGCCCTGGACCTGCTCGACGGTCCCGACGCCGACGAGCGGGTCGACCTCCACCCCGCCGCCGCCGCCGCCGGCCCCGCCCATGCCGCCGGCCCCGCCCATGCCGCCGTCGCCGCCGGTGCCGCCGGTGCCGCCGGCCCCGCCCATTCCGCCGGTGCCCCCGGTGCCGCCC
>NZ_JARZHI010000179.1:0-577 GCF_029946465.1 Polyangium sorediatum | reverse complement strand
AAGTGGCTGAGCCAACCCGCAAGGGAGGCAGGCCCCCAAGGAGTGGCTGGTAACTGGGGTGAAGTCGTAACAAGGTAGCCGTAGGGGAACCTGCGGCTGGATCACCTCCTTTCTAAGGAAGCGCTTCAGCGCCTACCTAGAGGTCAAACCCGTCCCACACGAGCGGGTGCGCGTACAATCCAGTTTTCAGGGAACCGAGAGGTCCCTCGGACGGCGCAAGCCATCCGCAAGCTCTGTGACAACGGAATAGTAGATAGCGTCCCAAGTAATAGCTGCGGGCGCGCGCCCGAGTTCGGCAATCGAGCTCTGGGTGCGGGCTCGACGCGTGCCTCAGGGGTACGGTCAAGCTACGAAGGGCGCACGGTGGATGCCTAGGCGATCAGAGGCGAAGAAGGACGTGGACAGCTGCGAAAAGCTCCGGGGAACCGCTAACAGGTTGTGATCCGGAGGTCTCCGAATGGGGAAACCCGAGCAGGGATTACCTGCCAGCCCGTGGTGAATACATAGCCACGAGGCAGCCAAGCCAGGGAACTGAAACATCTAAGTACCTGGACGAAAGGAAAGCAAAAGCGACTCC
>NZ_JARZHI010000178.1:0-641 GCF_029946465.1 Polyangium sorediatum | reverse complement strand
AAAAAGTAACGGAGGCGTGCGAAGGTTCCCTCAGCCTGATTGGAAACCAGGCGTAGAGTGCAAACGCACAAGGGAGCTTAACTGTGAGACCGACAGGTCGAACAGGTGCGAAAGCAGGCGTTAGTGATCCGGTGGTTCTGCATGGAAGGGCCATCGCTCATCGGATAAAAGGTACTCTGGGGATAACAGGCTGATCGCGCCTGAGAGTTCACATCGGCGGCGCGGTTTGGCACCTCGATGTCGGCCCATCGCATCCTGGGGCTGGAGCAGGTCCCAAGGGTTCGGCTGTTCGCCGATTAAAGCGGTACGCGAGCTGGGTTTAAAACGTCGTGAGACAGTTTGGTCCCTATCTGCCGTGGGCGTAGGACACTTGAGAGGAGCTGCTCATAGTACGAGAGGACCTGAGTGGACGTACCTCTGGTGTTCCGGTTGTCCTGCCAAGGGCATAGCCGGGTAGCCATGTACGGAACGGATAACCGCTGAAAGCATCTAAGCGGGAAGCCGGCCTCAAGACTAGGTGTCCCGAGCCGCAAGGCTCCTAAAGACCCCTCGTAGACCACGAGGTTGATAGGCCGGGTGTGGAAGCGGAGTAATTCGCGGAGCTAACCGGTACTAATCGGTCGTGCGGCTTGACCATACCT
>NZ_JARZHI010000177.1:0-698 GCF_029946465.1 Polyangium sorediatum | reverse complement strand
CCTGAGCACTGGTCTCATCTCACAAGCCCATTCTCCCTGAGGACCCGCAGCATCTCTGCTGCGGGTGCCAGGCGTTCCAGGCCGCGGCTGATGGTGACGGAGCCGGGGGGACCTCCCGAAGACTTGCCTGTGTAGCCGCCGAGCTCGGCGATCCACTGCACGGCGAGCGCGATCGGCGGGATCCCATCGGGGATCTGTTCGTTCTTCTTCTTCCGTTTCCGCTTGAGCAGCACCAAGGCCTCGACCTCGTGTGTCGCGAGTTCTGCGGTCGCTGGCAGGTCCGGTTGGGTGCGTGCGAGGTGCTTGAGACGTTCGGTGCGTGCGGCGATGGCTGCGAGCATGCTTCCCCAGATTTTGACTTGTTGGGTCCCTTGAAGTTGCGTGGACTCGACGTTGCACTGGCCCGTCTTCCACGTCCGAAAAAAGTCCTCGATGCGCCAGCGCTGGCTGTAACCATGGGCAACCAGCAAAGCGTCCTTGAGCGTTTCCACGGGGTGGTTGGTGTACAGCAGCCAATCGATGCGAGGCTCGCCCGCGGGCACGCTGCTGGTCTCGAGGATGCGCACGGCATACAGCGGCAACGCGCGCCAACGCTTGTTCCACCCATCTCGAAGCGACAGCGTGACAGCCGCGACATGCGCGCTCATCCGCGCCATTCGCTCCGTGCGACCCGGTGCTGCCGAGATCCAAAGGGGAAA
>NZ_JARZHI010000176.1:0-757 GCF_029946465.1 Polyangium sorediatum | reverse complement strand
TAACGTGTGGTGACGTGGCCCTCGCCTCGTACCTGCGCAAGCACGGTCGAGGCAACACGTCATGCCAATAAGGCATGAGCCGTCACCCGGTCTTTAGCCGGACCGAGGTGACCTCCAGCAAGTTTAACTGGAGAGTTTGATCCTGGCTCAGAACGAACGTTAGCGGCGCGCCTAACACATGCAAGTCGAGCGAGAAAGGGCTTCGGCCCCGGTAAAGCGGCGCACGGGTGAGTAACACGTAGGTAACCTACCCTCTGGTGGTGGATAACCTTCCGAAAGGAGGGCTAATACAGCATAAGACCACGGTCTCGCAAGAGATTGAGGTAAAAGCGGGCCTCTTCATGAAAGCTCGCACCAGGGGATGGGCCTGCGGCCCATCAGCTAGTTGGTAGGGTAATGGCCTACCAAGGCGAAGACGGGTAGCTGGTCTGAGAGGATGATCAGCCACACTGGAACTGAGACACGGTCCAGACTCCTACGGGAGGCAGCAGTGGGGAATCTTGCGCAATGGGCGAAAGCCTGACGCAGCGACGCCGCGTGAGTGATGAAGGCCTTCGGGTTGTAAAGCTCTGTGGAGGGGGACGAATAAGTGTCGTCGAATAGACGGCATGATGACGGTACCCCTTTAGCAAGCACCGGCTAACTCTGTGCCAGCAGCCGCGGTAAGACAGAGGGTGCAAACGTTGTTCGGAATTACTGGGCGTAAAGCGCGTGTAGGCTGCTCGGAAAGTCGGATGTGAAAGCCCTGGGCTCAACC
>NZ_JARZHI010000174.1:0-895 GCF_029946465.1 Polyangium sorediatum | reverse complement strand
GTAACACCTCGCCCACCCCCGTCTGGACGCCGCCCCGCCCCCGTGGCAGGCGCCGCGAGCACGCGCATCCGGGCCTGCCACCGCGCGCCAACGGGCTTCGACAGCAAGCACCGCGCAGACGCCTGCGCGACCGCTCGCGCGAGGCAGCGTTCGTCAGAAGCGTACATTCGTGGGGCACACGCCCGCCCTCTTCGCGCCGGAGATCGGCGCGGACGATCGAAGGGACACGACGTCGCTGGCTCGGGATCTATCCCCGAGCAGCTTTCTCGTGCGGTAGTGGAATTCGCTCACCGCGTACTGCCGCCCGGATGGCCGTACTCAGGTAGACCTTCGGATCGAGCCCGCAGAGCTTCGCGCTCTCCACGAAAGAATAGAAGAGCGCCGCGACCTCGGTCCCTCGTCGCGACCGAGACCCATAGTGATTCTTGCGTCCGACCACGACGCCGCGCTCGGCTCTCTCGGTATGGTTGTTGTCCAGCGGAATTCGCGGATCCGAAAGGAATCGCGTGAGTCCGCTCCAGTGCCCGGCCATGTATTGGATCGCATCGTCCAGGCTGCTCCTGGGCACAACCGGCGTCGTCTCCGCCCAATGCTGTATGAGTTCCAGCAGCGGCTTGGATTCCGCTTGTCGTAGCGCGAGCCGTTCGGCATCTCCCTCGGGGCCGGGCCTGCACTTCGCCTCGACGGCATACAGGCCGCGGATCAAGTCGAGCACTCGCTTCGTCTCCGCGGGATACGAAGATTCGATCTTGATGAATTCGCGCCTCGTGTGCGCCCAGCAGTGCGCGAGCGAGAAGCCCTCTGTTTTCGAGAGCGACTTGTACACGGCGTAGCCGTCGCACATCACGACGCCCTTATAGCCACCGAGGACTTTCCTCCCGTCCTCGTTCGAGCG
>NZ_JARZHI010000173.1:0-937 GCF_029946465.1 Polyangium sorediatum | reverse complement strand
CGTGTGCAAGTGGAGGGCGCGGTTCGTCAGTAAGAGGCTCGACGGACTGCTCGACGAGCCTCGTTCAGGAGCGCCGCGCAAGATCAGCGACGCGAAGGTCGAGGAGATCGTCACCCAAACATTGGAAACCACGCCGCAAGGCTGCACGCATTGGAGCACGCGGCAGATGGCGAAGGTCGCGGGCATCAGCTATCGCAGCGTCGGCCGCATCTGGCGCGCCTTCGGTTTGAAGCCCCATCGCAGCGAGACCTTCACGCTCTCGAAGGACCCGCACCTCGTCGAGAAGGTCCGCGACGTCGTCGGCCTGTACATGCATCCGCCGGACAATGCGGTCGTTCTCTGCGTGGATGAGAAGTCGCAGATCCAGGCGCTCAACCGCTCGCAGCCGCTCTTGCCGATGCGGCCCGGACAAGTCGAGCGACGCACACACGACTACGTGCGGCATGGGACCACGACGCTGTTCGCTGCGCTCGACTACGAAACGGGCAAGGTCATCGGTCGGATGTATCAGCGGCACCGGGCCGTCGAATTCCGGAAGTTTCTGCAAGCGATCGACGACGCCGTGCCGAAGGAGCTCGAGTTGCACCTCATCCTCGACAACTACGCGACGCACAAGACGCCGCTCATCCAACGATGGCTCGTTCGGCATCCGAGGTTCCACGTGCACTTCACGCCGACCCACGGATCATGGCTCAACCTGGTGGAAAGGTGGTTCGCGCTGCTCACCGAACGGGCGCTACGGCGTGGCGTTCATTGCAGCGTGCGCGAGCTGGAGAAGGCGATCAGCGAGTACCTCGACGCGCACAACGAGGCCCCTAAGCCCTTCGTGTGGACGAAGACTGCCGACGAGATCATCGAAAACATCAGGCGCTTCGCGCAGACGACGCTCGACATCCACGCCCCTGAGCGTTCTTGAATGAACTTCGGTCCCAGGACA
>NZ_JARZHI010000172.1:0-970 GCF_029946465.1 Polyangium sorediatum | reverse complement strand
CGCCACCGTCTGAAGGGCGATGGCGGACGCCCCTGTCGGAGGGCCCTGCCAGCTGAGGCCGAGAACGAAAACAGTTGCTCGACCCCGGACCAGCGAGGCGCTGGACCCAGGGTTGAAAAACTGCGCGATGCGCAGTTTTTCAAACGGGCCGATGAAGAACCCAATCAGGGGTCGCCCCTCGCCGGTCCCCCCCCTTCAAGCGCACCGAAACTCCCCCAACTCGTCGGCCTCGTGCATCGAGGGGCGCGGCGAGCGTCGACATCTTCCCCGAGGTCACGCGGCCGTGACCGCCGCACAACGAGCGCAATGGTGACGGGCGGGCGCGGCTGTGATACGCCTTCGAAGGATGCCTATCCTGGACCCCAAGATCCCGGTCGCCGCGAGGAGCATCGACGCGCTTCAGCGTCACGTCGGCCGCGTCCAGGCCATCACCGGGACGCGGAACAATAACGCGCTGCTCGTCAACCCCGGTGACGCACGACGGCAGGTCTGGGTGCGCCCGACATACGCGGACTATCGTGACGCCTGGATACGCGTATTCACCTACATCGCCGACCCGGCCAACATGGATGTGGATCACATCTACAACAAGGCACGGGCGCAGGTGGTGGGGTACGACTACGTGCGTCTGTTCCTGGTCGAGAAGGGCGTGAACCGCAATCACGGCCGGGTGGAGCGGCTGCTGGTCAGGGTGAGCCTCGCGCCGGGCAGGCTGACCCGCGATCCCGACATCGCCTACGCGACCAACTGGAACATCGCGAAGATAAGCGGGAACCGCGTTGGCCGGGAAAACGTGCGGTACGACCAAGCTGCGGCGCTCGACTGGCTGGTAAGCGAAAACTTCATGTAACGGCACGCCGCGCCCGACGAAGGCGCCGCGCCCGGGGCGCTGCCCCGGACCCCGCGGGGGGCTGTCCGCCCCCTCGACCCCGGACCAGCGAGGCGCTGGACCCAGGGTTGAAAAACTGCG
>NZ_JARZHI010000171.1:0-1091 GCF_029946465.1 Polyangium sorediatum | reverse complement strand
CGCCACCGCCGCCGCCGCCGCCACCGCCGCCGCCGCCGCCGCCACCGCCGCCGCCGCCGCCGCCGCCACCGCCACCTCCTGCTGGAGGAGGCGTGAATCTCGGTAAGGGCTGACCTTAGCGCCCGCCTCGACCCACGGGCTGCGATTGCACCACGCGGCCCAGCGCCAGCACCCGCAGCGTGATCGACTCGTTGTCTGCCGGATCCTGCTGCGGGTGCGGCTCGGCAATGGCTCGCACACGTAGCCGCGGGAAGAGCGGCAGCTTCTCCGCCAGCACCTCCGGCATGTACGTCGGCAGCGGCGAACCGCTGCCCAGAGAGAGCAATCCGCCGATGTGCTCCCCGCCGAAGAGCTTGCGCTTCAGGTAATGACGCTCCTCGATCAGGATTCGCTGCGCCGTCGTTTCAAGGTAATCCGACGCGAGCGACCGATTGACCTGGGCAAACGCCTGCCGCACGCGCGACAAAGCGCCCTCCAGGAGCGGCACCGCCGCGCTCCGCGGCCTCTGCAGGAGCTCCTCCGCCGCGTCGAGCGCCTCCTTCAGCCGTTTGTCCGCCGCCGCGAGCTGGGAGGCCACGGCCACCGTCGTTTTCAACGTCTCCAGCGGATCACAGGTCATCACGAGCTCGCCGTTCACGATCACCAGCGGCTGCTCGAAGATCCCGTCCTCGTCGATGGCCTCCTCCATCACGCGGGCCATGCCGATCGCGTCGAGCGGCGGCACGCGGCCGAGCGCGCGCCGGATGTCGCGGCGATCCGTCACGGCCTGCGTCGGCTCCTCCGGCTCCTCGCCCGTGATCCATTCCGTCGGGCGCTGCGGATCCCGCACGTAGGACGCCCACGCCGATTGCTGCCGCACCCGCTGCGGCGCGTGCTCGTCGAACCAGATCAAATCGACGTATTCGGAGGCCGGCGGGCGGCGCCGCACGGGCACGGGCGTCGAAGGCGCGGGCGTGGCCGGCTCGGGGCGCGGCGCGGCCAGGGCCGCAGCATCCGAGGCCGCCGCGAGGCCGCCGAGCGTCGCCTGGGCGTCGTGGAGCGGCGGCGGCGCGACGGGCGCGGGCGGCGGGACTGCGACGGGCGCAGGTGGC
>NZ_JARZHI010000170.1:0-1225 GCF_029946465.1 Polyangium sorediatum | reverse complement strand
TGGCAGAGACGAACCGCCTCTGCCTTGAACTCCGCGCTGAACGACCTCCGCTTCCGCCTCGCCATGGAACTCTCCTAGCGCATCTCCGCGCCTTTGGGTTTGTCCACGGATCCGGGGGAGGATCACTTCGGGGCGACCGCGCCGTAGAAGGCGGAGACGATGACCACCACGTCGCACGTCTTCTCGGCGTACTGATAAGCCGCACGAAACAGCGGTGAAATGTAGAAGTCCTTGGCCGGTGCCGGTTTCTTGCTCTTCAGAGCCGAACAGCCCACGAGAGCGACCCGCTTGGCGCCCGGCTGCTTCTCCGTGAACATGAACCCTCCGAGAGGGCTGTGCGCGCGTCAGAAGTCCTGCGAGTTGCCTCGGCGACTCCAACGACGCGCTGGTCTCTACTTCTTCTTGCCCGCGTGATGACGCACTGGCGTCCGCACAGGCCCCTCAACTACTCCGCAGCCGACCGCTGCGCGAGGGAGTGTTCGACCGCGCTCCGGATCGCCGCTCCCAGCGGACCCTTGATCGCCTCGCGCGCCTTCTCCCGGCCCTGACCGAGCGTCTCCCCGCGGAAGGACAAGTACGCGCCGGTCTTCTCGACGATGCCGTGGGCGACGGCGAAGTCGAGCAGATCCCCGGCCGCGTCAATCCCCGTTCCCCAGCGAATGTCGAACTCTGCCTCCCGGAACGGCGGCGCGCACTTGTTCTTCACGACCTTCACGCGCGTCTTCGAGCCCAGCACCTCCTCGCCAACCTTGAGCGCCCCGACGCGACGCACGTCCAGGCGCACGCTCGCGTAGAACTTGAGCGCATTGCCGCCCGTGGTCGTCTCGGGGCTGCCGAAAAGGACGCCGATCTTGTGCCGGAGCTGGTTGATGAAGATGAGCAGCGTTTCGGTCCGGTACGCGATGGCCGTGAGCTTGCGCAGGGCCTGGCTCATGAGCCGCGCCTGGAGGCCCATGTGCGCGTCACCCATGTCGCCCTCGATCTCGGCCTTCGGTGTCAAAGCCGCGACCGAGTCGATTACGATGACGTCGACCGCGCCGGAGCGAGTCAGCGTCTCGACGATCTCGAGGGCCTGCTCGCCGTTGTCCGGCTGCGAGATGCGAATTTCGCGCGATCGTGACCACCCGTTTCGCGGCATCGTGACCACCTGTTTCGCGGCATCGTGACCACCTGTTTCGCCATCGTGACCACCTGTTTCGCCATCGTGACCACCTGTTTCGCCATC